>NZ_JAENRY010000300.1 GCF_016612545.1 Streptomyces sp. MBT65
GGCCTGACGCCCACAGCCCCAGCCTGTGAATCACGGTGGATGAAAGGGCTGGGGCTGTGGGCGTCAGGCCGTGTGAAGAAGGTGTGCGGGGTGCATGGCGGGACGCGATTCCGCCTGTCGCACCAGCAGCCACTGCCGTAGGTTCTACCCAGATGAGAGATACACCCCGCCCACAGGGGACTGTGGGCGACGCCAGGCCGGGGCCTCCCCAGCTTCGACCTGGTCGTGCCCTCGCGCACACAACAGGAGCCTCTGGCTCCGAATCTCCTCACCGATCGGACAGTCGCCCGCCCCAAACCCCCCGGGGCGGCCGACCCGCCGATCCGGACGGCCGGCCTGGAACTACCCCCCCTGTTCCAGGTCGGCCGACCTCCTTCCAGTGGCTGTTTCTCGCCCTTCCCGCGCTCCTCTTCGCGCTGATCACCTGGCAGGTCGCCGCCGACGGCCCCCTCCTCCGCCTGGACACCCGCCTCAGCCGCGCCCTCGTCCACCCGGACCGCTTCTCCGAACTCCTCTCCGACCTCGGCAACTTCCAGGTCGCGGTACCCGTCCTCGCCGTAGTCCTCGTCTACGTCGGCCACCGCGCCCGTGCCAGTGGTACGGACCGCTGGTGGCTGCCACCCCTCGCGGCGGCCGTGCTGATGGCCCTGGTCCCGGCACTGGTCGTCCCCGTGAAGGAACTGATCGCCCGCGGCGGCACCCCGGCGGTCCCACCCGGCACCGGCTACTACCCCTCCGGCCACACGGCCACCGCGATGATCGCGTACGGCGCCTCGACCCTGGTTCTCCTCCCTTGGCTCCGCACGTCGTACGCCCGCCGCGGAGCCGTCGCGATCTGCGTCCTCCTCGTCGCGTGCGTCAGCTTCGGGCTGGTCCGGCGGGGCTACCACTGGCCACTGGACGTGATGGCCAGTTGGTGCCTCGGGACCGTGCTGCTCGCGTCGCTACGGCTGTTCCTCGGCCGGGACCGAAGCGCGAGCCACGACCGAAGCGAGCCTCAGCCGAAGTAGCCGTCGAACGTCTTCTGGAACTCCCAGTTCGAGTAGCGGTCCCAGTTGATCGACCAGGTCATCAGGCCGCGCAGGGTCGGCCAGGTGCCGTGGGTCGTGTACGCGCCGCAACTCACCTTCTTCGTCAGGCAGTCCAGGGTTTTCGTGACCTCGGCGGGAGCCACGTAACCGTTGCCCGCGTTGACCGACGCCGGCATGCCGATGGCGATCTGGTCTGGGCGCAGGGCCGGGAACACGTTGGTCGTGTCGCCCGCGACCGGGAAGCCGGTGAGCAGCATGTCGGTCATCGCGATGTGGAAGTCGGCGCCGCCCATGGTGTGGTACTGGCCGTCGAGTCCCATGATCGGGCCCGAGTTGTAGTCCTGGACGTGCAGCAGGGTCAGGTCGTCGCGCAGGGCGTAGATGACGGGCAGATACGCCCCGCACCTCGGGTCCTGGCCGCCCCACTTGCCGGTGCCGTAGAACTGGTAGCCCATCTGCACGAAGAAGGTCTCGGGCGCCATGCTCAGCACGAACTTCGCCCCGTACTTGGCCTTCAGGGTCTTCAGGGCGGCAATCAGGTTGACCACCACGGGAGTTGTGGGGCTCTTGAAGTTCGTGTCGCTCGCGTCGAGCGACAGCGAGTGGCCCTCGAAGTCGATGTCCAGGCCGTCGAGGCCGTAGGTGTCGATGATGTTCGAGACGGATGAGACGAAGGTGTCCCTCGCCGCCGTGGTGGTCAGTTGGACCTGGCCGTTGGCGCCGCCTATGGAGATCAACACCTTCTTGCCCGCTGCCTGTTTGGCCTTGATCGCGGCCTTGAAGTCAGCGTCGCTCTCGACGTTCGCGCACTCTCCCCCACTCTCGGCTTCGCTCGAGCGGGAGGGGCCCCCATCCGGGCAGCGGTTGAACCGGATGTCGCCCGAGGTGGCGGAGGTCGGTTCGCCGAAGGCCAGGTCGATGACGTCCCAGCTGTCGGGCACGTCGGTCAGGCGCGTGTAGCCGGAGCCGTTGGCGAAGCTCGCGTGCAGATAGCCGACCGGGGCGTGGGTCGGCAGTCCGGTGCCGGGACCCGAGCCGGTGGACGTCGTCGCGGTGACCGCCGTCGACTTCGCGGACTCGCCCGCGTCGTTGACCGCCGTGACCTGGAAGCTGTACGCCGTCGCGGCCGACAGACCGCTCACGGTGGCCGAAGTGCCGCTCGCCGTCTGGACTTTCACCCCGTCGCGGTAGATCGCGTAGCTCGTCGCGCCGGTGACGGCGGACCAGGAGAGGGCGACGGAGGAGGAGGTGACCGAGCCAACGGCGAGGCCTGTGGGGGTGGTTGGCGGCTGGCCCGGGTCGACCGCCGGGCCGGTGAGGGAGATGTCGTCGGCGTAGTAGGCGCCGGTGGCGTACCAGCCGTGCGTGTAGATCGTGACCTTGGTGGTGGACGGGCCAGTGGTGAAGCTCGTCGTCAACCGCTGCCAGTCGGGGGCCGATTGGGTCCAGGTCGAGACATCGGTGGTGCCGGTGCCGCTCGCGCCGAGGTAGACGTAGCTGCCGCGGACGTAACCGGCGAGCGAGTACTGCGCGTTCGGTTTCACGGTCACCGTCTGCGCGCACTGGGCGTAGTCGTTGCCGGCCGGGGTCGCCTGCAACGCCGAACTGCCGCCGTGCACGGGCGACTTGACCGTCGTACCGCTGTTCGCGGAGCAGGACCAACTGTCGAGGCCCGCTTCGAAGCCTCCGTTCTTCGCCAGGTCCGCGTCGGCCGCACGGGCGGCCGACGAGAGCGCGGTGATACCGGACACGGCCAGGGCCGCGGTCACGAACACGGCAAGGACAGGTCTGGAGCGATCCACAAGTGCCTCCGGGCATGGGGGAATTGGAGGGGTGGAGCGCGCTCAATTTGGTCCAGACCAATTGCCGCTGTCAAGACATGCGTTGCCAGGACATGCGCTGCCGGGACATGCGTCGCCAAGACATCTGCCGGCTACCCGTCCATCACTGCTCCTCCTCCGTCGCCAGCCCCGCCGCCGCCTCGTGCATGGCGAGTTCGAGGAGCGCGGGATCGGTGAGGGTGCCGGAGCCGTCCGGCGGTACCAGCCAGCGGACCCCGCCGGTGGACCGGCCGGGGTACGGCACGACGATCCAGGTGCCGAGTCCGGCCGTACGGATACCGGTGCCCAGCCAGCGGGTCGCGGTGCCGGGCGGTACCAGGAAGCCCATGCGTGCGTCGCCGAAGTCGACGAGTACCGGGCCCAGTTGATCGATGACCCGGGTGAGCACATCGAGCGTGGGATAACCGAGCTCACCCGGCAGGATGAGTACGTCCCAGGCCTTGCCGGCGGGCAGCAGCGCGATCCCCTGGGGGTTGCGCTCCCATTCCCAGCGGCAGGCCTCCGGATCCGGAGCCACGGATGCCAGCCACTCGACGGCCGTCTTCGCCCCAGTCATGAGGAGACCTCCCTTTCTCATGTCGACGCTGGTCGCGTCACAGGAGAGAGGGAGGTCTTCACGTGGCATTACGCGGGTTCCGGCACCCCGAAGGAGTGAACCGGATCACATCCCGTGGGCCGGGCTCAGCTGTCGAAGCCGAGGCCCAGCTTGTCCATCGTCTTCAGCCACAGGTTGCGTCGGCCGCCGTGTGAATCCGCGTGCGCCAGCGACCACTTGGTGAGCGCGATGCCGGTCCAGGCGAAGGGCTCGGGCGGGAAGGGCAGCGGCTTCTTGCGGACCATCTCCAGTTCCGTGCGCTCGGTCCGCTCCCCCGCGAGCAGGTCCAGCATCACGTCCGCGCCGAAGCGGGTGGCGCCCACGCCGAGTCCGGTGAAGCCCGCCGCGTACGCCACCTTGCCCCGGTGGGCGGTGCCGAAGAACGCCGAGAAGCGCGAGCAGGTGTCGATCGCGCCGCCCCACGCGTGGCTGAAGTTGAGGCCCTCCAACTGCGGGAAGCACGTGAAGAAGTGCTCGGCGAGCTTCGCGTACGTCTCCGGGCGGTCGTCGTACTCGGCGCGCACCCGGCCGCCGTACGGATAGATCGCGTCGTAGCCGCCCCACAGGATGCGGTTGTCGGCGGAGAGGCGGAAGTAGTGGAACTGGTTCGCCGAATCGCCGAGACCCTGGCGGTTCTTCCAGCCGATCGACGCCAACTGGTCGGCGGAGAGCGGCTCGGTCATCAGCGCGTAGTCGTAGACCGGGACGGTGTACGAGCGGACGCGCTTGACCAGGTTCGGGAAGATGTTGGTGCCGAGCGCGACCCGGCGGGCGCGGACCGAGCCGTAGGACGTGCGTACGGCCATGCCGGCGCCGTACGGCTTGAGGGCGAGGGCGGGGGTGTGTTCGTAGATGCGGACGCCGAGTTGGAGGCAGGCGCGCTTCAACCCCCAGGCCAGCTTTGCCGGGTTGAGCATCGCGACGCCCCGGCTGTCGTACAGGCCGGCCAGGAAGGTCGGCGAGTCGACCTGTTCGCGGACCGCTTCCGCGTCCAGGAACTCGGTGCCGTCGGCGAGGCCCTTGCTCTTCAACTCGGCGTGCCAGTCGTGGAGTTCCTCGGCATGGTGCGGTTCGGTGGCGACGTCGATCTCGCCGGTGCGCTCGAACTCGCAGTCCAGGGAGTAGCGGGCGACCGCGCTCTCGATCTCGTCGAGGTTGCGGGCGCCCAGCTCCTCCAGTGTGTGGATCTCGTCGGGCCAGCGGGTGAGGCCGTTGGACAGGCCGTGGGTGAGGGAGGCGGCGCAGAAGCCGCCGTTGCGGCCCGAGGCGGCCCAGCCCACCTCGCGGCCTTCCAGCAGGACGACATCCCGCTGCGGGTCGCGCTCTTTCGCGATGAGCGCGGTCCACAGTCCGCTGTAACCGCCGCCGACGACCAGCAGATCGCAGGTCTCGGTGCCGGTGAGCGCGGGCTCGGGGTGGGGCTTGCCGGGGTCGTCCAGCCAGTACGGGACCGGCCGGGCTTCGGAGAGGGACTTCGTCCAATTGGTGTTACGGCTCATGGCGCTTGGGGCCATGATTTCAACTCCCTACAGGGCGCTAGCGGTTATGCCTTCACCTTGTTGCGGCGGTTGGTGATCGCCATGGAAACGAGCACCAACAATACGGCGACGAGGAACATGGCCGTACCGATGACATTGATCTGAACGGGTGTCCCGCGCTGTGCCGAACCCCAGACGAACATGGGGAAGGTGACGGTCGAACCCGCGTTGAAATTGGTGATGATGAAATCGTCGAAGGAGAGCGCGAAGGAAAGCAGCGCGCCTGCCGCGATTCCGGGGGCCGCGATGGGGAGGGTGACGCGCAGGAAGGTCTGCGCCGGGCCGGCGTAGAGGTCCTGGGCGGCCTGTTCCAGGCGCGGGTCCATCGACATCACTCGGGCCTTGACGGCGGTGACGACGAAGCTGAGGCAGAACATGATGTGGGCGATCAGGATGGTGTAGAAGCCCAGTTGGGCGCCCATGTTGAGGAACAGGGTGAGCAGCGAGGCCGCCATGACGACCTCGGGCATCGCCATCGGCAGGAAGATCAGCGAGTTGATCGCGCCGCGTGCGCGGAAGCGGTAGCGGACCAGCGCGAAGGCGATCATCGTGCCGAGGACGGTGGCGCCGATGGTCGCCCAGACGGCGATCTGGAGGCTGATGCTCAGCGATCCGCACATGTCGGCGACACCGCACGGCTGCTTCCAGGCGTCCAGCGAGAACTGCTGCCACTCGTAATTGAAGCGCCCCTTCGGCTTGTTGAAGGAGAACACCGTGACGATGACGTTCGGGAGCAGGAGATATCCGAGGGTCACCAGGCCCGCGATGACGACGAGATGGCGTTTGAACCAGCGTACGACGGCCATTTAAACCAGATCCTCCGTCCCGGACTTGCGAATGTAGATGGTCACCATGGCGAGAATGGCGGCCATGAGGATGAAGGAAAGAGCCGCCGCCGTCGGATAGTCCAGAATGCGCAGGAACTGCGTCTGGATGACGTTTCCGATCATGCGGGTGTCGGTGGAGCCGAGGAGTTCGGCGTTGACGTAGTCACCGGCCGCCGGGATGAAGGTCAGCAGGGTGCCGGAGACGACGCCGGGCATCGACAGCGGGAAGGTGACCTTGCGGAAGGTGGTGAACGGCTTGGCGTACAGATCGCCGGCCGCCTCGTGCAGCCGTCCGTCGATGCGTTCCAGCGAGGTGTAGAGCGGAAGCACCATGAACGGCAGGAAGTTGTACGTCAGTCCGCAGACGACCGCGAGTGGCGTGGCCAGGACGCGGTCGCCCGAGGTCCAGCCGAGCCAGTTGGTGACGTCCAGGACGTGCAGGGTGTTGAGGGCGCCGACGACCGGGCCGCTGTCCGCGAGGATCGTCTTCCAGGCGAGCGTGCGGATCAGGAAGCTGGTGAAGAAGGGCGCGATCACCAGGATCATGATCAGGTTCCGCCAGCGTCCCGCGCGGAAGGCGATGAGGTACGCCAGCGGGTAGCCGAGCAGCAGACAGAGGATGGTCGCGGCGGCGGCGTAGAAGACCGAGCGCAGGAACTGCGGCCAGTACTCGGACAGCGCGTCCCAGTAGGTGGCGAAGTGCCAGGTGACCTTGTAGCCGTCCTCCAGGGAGCCCGTCTGGATCGACGTGGAGCCCTGGTAGATCATCGGCAGCGCGAAGAAGACGATCAGCCAGAGAATGCCGGGCAGCAGCAGCCAGTACGGCGTCCAGCGGCCCCGCTTCTTGCGCGGCGGCTTCTCCTGTGGCGCGGGCGCCAGGGGCGGCGCCTCGGTGACAGCGGCCATCAGGCGGCCTCCTCCTCGATGTCGACGCCGGCGTCGATGTCCTGCGCCGCGTCGAGGCCGAAGGTGTGGGCCGGGTTCCAGTGCAGGACGACGTCGGCGCCGGGCCGCAGCCGGGCGTCGCGGTCGATGTTCTGGGCGTAGACCTCGAACTCGGGGCAGACCGGGCTGTCGATGACGTACTGGGTGGAGACGCCGATGAAGCTGGAGTCGGCGATCTTGCCGGTGATGCGGTTGCGGCCGGCCGGGATCTCGCCCGCGTCGTCCGCGTGTGTGAGCGTGATCTTCTCCGGTCGTACGCCGACCAGGACCTTGCCGCCGGTCGTGGTGGGCGCGGAACATCGCGCCTCGGGGAGGACGAGCTTGCCGCCGCCCGCCTTGAGGATGATCTCGTCGCCACTCTTGGAGTCGACCTCGGCCTCGATGAGGTTGGAGGTGCCGAGGAAGTTGGCGACGAAGGTGGTGTTCGGGTTCTCGTAGAGGTCGCTGGGCGAGCCGAGTTGCTCGACCTGGCCCGCGTTCATCACGGCGACCGTGTCGGCCATGGTCATGGCCTCCTCCTGGTCGTGGGTGACGTGGATGAACGTGATGCCGACCTCGGTCTGGATGCGCTTGAGCTCCAGCTGCATCTGGCGGCGCAGCTTGAGGTCGAGGGCGCCGAGGGGCTCGTCGAGGAGGAGCACCTTGGGGTGGTTGATCAGGGCGCGGGCCACGGCGACGCGCTGCTGCTGGCCGCCGGAGAGCTGGTGCGGCTTCTTCCGTGCCTGCTCGCCGAGTTGGACCAGGTCGAGCATGTCGACGACCTGCTGCTTCACCGACTTGATGCCGCGCCGGCGCAGACCGAAGGCGACGTTCTCGAAGATGTCGAGGTGCGGGAAGAGGGCGTACGACTGGAAGACGGTGTTCACCGGCCGCTTGTAGGGCGGGAGGTTGGTGACTTCCTGGTCGCCGAGGAACACGGTTCCGGAGGAAGGTTCCTCCAGGCCCGCGATCATGCGCAGGGTCGTGGTCTTGCCGCAGCCGGAGGCGCCGAGCAGGGCGAAGAAGGAGCCCTGGGGCACGGTCAGGTCGAGCGGCTGGACGGCCGTGAAGCCGTTGTCGTAGGTCTTGCTGATACCGGAGAGGCGGACGTCGCCGCTGGTGTCCTTGGTGTTCATCGTCGTCACGCCCCTGTGAGCTTTGCGAACTTCTGCTGGTAGGCCGTCTCTTCCTTCGAGCTCAGGGAGCGGAAGGCGTGGGACTTGGCCGCCATGGCCTTGTCGGGAAGGATCAGCGGGTTGCTCGCCGCGGACTTGTCGAGCTTGGCGAGATACGGCTTCACGTCGGCGACCGGGCTGACGTAGTTGACGTAGGCGGCGAGTTCGGCGGCCGGCTCGGGCTCGTAGTAGTAGTCGATCAGCCGCTCGGCGTTCGTCTTGTGGCGCGCCTTGTTGGGGATCAGCAGGTTGTCGGTCGACGTCATGTAGCCGGCTTCGGGGATGACGTAGCCGACGTCCGGGTTGTCCGACTGGAGCTGGACGATGTCGCCGCCCCAGGCGACGCACGCGGCGAAGTCGCCCTTGGTGAGGTCGGACGTGTAGTCGTTGCCGGTGAAGCGGCGGATCTGGCCCTTGTCGACGGCCTTCTGGAGGCGGGCGATGACCGCGTCGTAGTCGTCGGTGGTGAACTTCGCCGGGTCCTTGCCCATGTCGAGCATGGTCATGCCGACGCTGTCGCGCATCTCCGTGAGGAAGCCGACGCGGCCCTTGAGCTTGGGGTTGTCGAGCAGGTCGGAGATCGACTTCACCTCGACGCCGTCGAGCGCCTTCTTGTTGTAGGCGATGACGGTCGAGATGCCCTGCCATACGTACGAGTACGCCCGGCCCGGGTCCCAGTCGGGGCTGCGGAACTGGTCCGAGAGGTTGGCGTAGGCGTGCGGAAGGTTGGACGCGTCCAGTTTCTGGACGTAGCCCAGGCGGATCATGCGGGCGGCCAGCCAGTCGGTGAGGACGATCAGGTCGCGGCCGGTGGACTGGCCGGCGGCGAGCTGCGGCTGGATCTTGCCGAAGAACTCGTCGTTGTCGTTGATGTCCTCGGTGTACTTGACCTTGATGCCGGTCCGCTTGGTGAACGCGTCCAGGGTCGGGCGGTGCTTGCCGCTGTCGTCCGTGTCGATGTACTCGGGCCAGTTCGAGAAGTCGATCTCCTTCTCCGTGGCCGAGTGGTCGTCGGCGGACACGCCGCCCTGCGTCTTGCCTGCCGCGGGGATCCCGCAGCCGCTCAGGGCCCCGAGTCCGCCGACCGCGAGCGCGCCGCCCGCGGAGGCGCGCAGCACCGAACGGCGGGTCATGGCGGACCGGCTCTTGCGGAAGCTGCGCCGCGCGGCGGCCACTTCGGCCGGGGTCAGGCGGTCGGGCTCGTACTGCTTCATGCGCGTGCTGCCCTTTCGGGAGGAGACGGCCGCGGCTTCGGCGGCCGTCAGTTCTGCTATCGGTCCCCGAAGATCGTGCGGTGCCAGTCCTTCCTGGCGACCGCGGTGTTGTCGAACATGACGTGCTTGATCTGGGTGTATTCCTCGAACGAGTAGGCGGACATGTCCTTGCCGAAGCCGGACGCCTTGTAGCCGCCGTGGGGCATCTCGCTGATGATCGGGATGTGGTCGTTGATCCACACGCAGCCCGCCTTGATCTCGCGGGTCGCGCGGTTCGCCCGGTAGACGTCGCGGCTCCAGGCGGAGGCGGCGAGGCCGTACGGGGTGTCGTTGGCGAGCGCGATGCCTTCGTCGTCGGTGTCGAAGGGCAGGACGACGAGCACCGGTCCGAACAGCTCGGACTGCACGATCTCGCTGTCCTGGGCGGCGTCCGCGACCAGGGTGGGGCGATAGTACGCGCCGTTCTTGAGATCTCCCTGAGGAGCCTCGCCGCCGGTCACCACGCGCGCGTAGCCACGCGCCCGGTCGACGAAGCCGGCGACGCGGTCGCGCTGGACGTGTGAGATCAGCGGCCCGAGGTCGGTGCCCGGGGCGAAGGGATCGCCGACCCGGACGTCCGCCATGAGGGCTGCGGTCTTCTGGACGAACGCTTCGTAGAGGGGCCTTTGCACGTACGCGCGCGTGGCGGCCGTGCAGTCCTGCCCGGTGTTGATGAGCGAACCGGCGACGGCTCCGTTGACGGCGGCTTCGAGATCGGCGTCGTCGAAGACCACGAAGGGCGCCTTGCCGCCCAGCTCCAGGTGGATGCGCTTGACGGTGGCGGTGGCGATCTCGGCGACGCGCTTGCCTACGGCGGTGGAGCCGGTGAAGGACGTCATGGCCACGTCCGGGTGACCGACGAGATGCTCACCGGCCTCCTTGCCGGTCCCCGTGATGATGTTGATGACACCGTCCGGGATGCCGGCCTCGGTGGCGGCCTGCGCGAACATCAGCGAAGTGAGCGGGGTCAGCTCGGCGGGCTTCAGGACGATCGTGTTGCCCGCGGCGATCGCCGGGAGGATCTTCCAGGCGGCCATCTGGAGGGGATAGTTCCAGGGCGCGATGGAGCCGACGACACCGATGGGTTCACGGCGTACGTACGACGTGTGGTCGCCCGAGTACTCACCGGCGGACTGCCCCTGGAGGTGCCGTGCGGCACCGGCGAAGAAGGCCGTGTTGTCGATGGTGCCGGGGATGTCGAACTCGCGGGTCAGCTTGAGGGGCTTGCCGCACTGGAGGGACTCGGCGCGGGCGAGGTCGTCCGCGCGCTCGGCGAGCACGGCGGCGAAGCGGTGCAGCGCGTCGGAACGCTCGCCGGGCGTGGCGCCCGACCAGCCCGGGAAGGCGGCGCGGGCGGCGGCCACGGCCGCGTCCACGTCCGCCGTGCCGGCCAGCTCGTACGTGTACACGTCCTCGCCGGTGGCCGGGTCGACGACCGCGTGGGTGCGGCCGGAGGTGCCCTTGGTCAGGCGGCCCGCGATGAACTGCGCGCCGTCCGCGAAGAACTCCTGTGCGGGGAATCGTTCCGGGGTCTCGCTGCCCGGGTGGTGCATGTCGCTCTCCTCCGCCTTCGCCCCGCTTCGTCCGCTGGCGGGTGGCGTAGCTCCAGCTCGATTTGAATGCCGATCCTGACAGAGCAAAGGGACTCCAACAAGTGATTCCGTTGTTGCCTTTTGGTTACGCGACGGAATCCTTCGACCAGGTGTCGAGTCCGTACGGAAAAGGGGGGACGGAGTGTCAGTGGTGCCTGCAAGACTCGCGTGTATGGACAGGATCACGGGGAAGCTCGCCGGAGCGATCGACTCGCAGGAAGCCCTGATCAGGGAAGTGCGCGCGGGGGTCAGGATCAAGTATCTGCACTTCTGGGGCCATCGGCCACGCCCGGACGGACGGGTGGACGCGAGCTGTCTGAGCCAGTGGTGGCCCTCGCCGTTCACGGTGGACGGGGTGACGTATGCGACCGCCGAGCACTGGATGATGGCGGGCAAGGCGCGGCTGTTCGGCGATGCGGAGGCGCTCGCGCGGGTGCTGGCCGCCGGTCATCCGTCCGTGGCGAAGAAGGCGGGACGGCTGGTGCGGGGCTTCGACGAGGAGATCTGGGCACGGGAGCGGTTCGGGATCGTCGTCGAGGGGAGCGTCCACAAGTTCGCGGCGGACGCGGAGCTGCGGGCGTTTCTGCTGGGCACCGGGGAGCGGGTGCTGGTGGAGGCGAGCCCGGTGGACCGGGTGTGGGGGATCGGGCTGGCCGCGGACGACGCGGCGGCGGAGGATCCCGAGCGGTGGCGGGGGCCGAATCTGCTGGGGTTCGCGTTGATGGCGGCGCGGGAGCGGTTGCGGGTGGGGTGAGTCGGGCGGCCCCAAGGGCCGGGGCGACGACATGTTGTACGGCGGGTCGGACCCCGAGGTGGGTCCGACCCTGGGGTGAGTAGGGCCTCGGGTGGGTCGAGCCCTCGGGTGGGTCGGGCTCGTCAGGCCTGGGGCAGGAAGGGTGCCGTCAGGCTGGGCGCCGAGTTGTAGAAGGGGTCGGAGTCCGTGGTGTCGGTGCCGTCGCCGTGTCGTACGGCGAACGCGATGAAGATGATCATGAAGGTGATCGTGATGACACCGAGGGCGGTCCCGATGATCCCCGTGATCAGCCCGGCCTGGGCCTGACCCCGGTTCGTGGCCTCGCCCCGGTCGGCCCGCTTCTTGCCCTTGATGCCGAGGATGATCGCGGTGATACCGAGGCCCAGCGAGACGACACCGTAGAAGCAGAACAGGCAGCACGACAGGATGCCCAGCACCATCGCCGCGGTGCCCATGTTGTTCTGCGGGGCCATCGGCATACCGGGCCAGCCGTAGCCCTGCGGGTAGCCGGGATAGCCGTATCCGCCGGGAGCGCCGGGGCCGGGACCGGGACCGGGACCGGGACCGGGTTGGGCGTAACCGCCGGGGGCGTTGGGCGGGGCGTAGCCGGGAGCGCCGTAGGTGGGGAGGCCCTGGGATGTGCCGGGGGGACCGTAGC
>NZ_JAENRY010000301.1 GCF_016612545.1 Streptomyces sp. MBT65
GCTCGGGGGGTGAGCGGGTGCGGGGCGGTTCGGGGAACTGCGTCTCGCTGCCGGGTGCGGGCCCGTTGTGGCTGGTTGCGCCCGCGCGGCGGAGCCGCAGATTGAATACCGCCCCGCGCCCCTGAGGCGTGGCCTTCGGCCTGCCTAGTACGAGGAGCCGCCTGCTCCCAGCGAACCCGTCGGGTGCCAGACCGTCTTCGTCTCCAGGAAGGCTGTCAGGCGGTCGATGCCCGGAGTCTCGTTGTAATCCACAGGCTGTGGACGGAGAACCCGCTTGAGGTTGTCCGCCGCCGCGATCTCCAGCTCCTTCGCCAGTACGTCGTCCGCGCCCGCGAGGTCGATCGCGTTGACGTCCTGGTGGGCGGCGAGGGGAGCCGCGATCTCCGCCGTCCTCCCGGAGAGGATGTTGACGACACCGCCGGGCAGGTCGGAGGTGGCCAGGACCTCGCCCAACGACAGTGCGGGGAGCGGGGAGTTCTCGCTCGCGATGACGACGGCCGTGTTGCCGGTCGCGATCACCGGGGCGACCACCGAGATCAGCCCGAGGAACGACGACTTCTGGGGGGCCAGGACGGTGACCACTCCCGTGGGCTCGGGGGAGGAGAGGTTGAAGAACGGGCCCGCCACCGGGTTCGCGCCGCCGACCACCTGGGCGATCTTGTCGGTCCAGCCCGCGTACCAGACCCAGCGGTCGATCGCCGCGTCCACGACCGCGGCGGCCTTCGCCTTCGACAGCCCTCCGCGTCCGCCACTTCGCGCACGAACTGGTCCTTGCGGCCCTCCAGCATCTCGGCGACGCGGTAGAGGATCTGGCCCCGGTTGTAGGCCGTCGCGCCGGACCAGCCGCCGAACGCCTTGCGGGCCGCCACGACCGCGTCACGGGCGTCCTTGCGGGAGGACTGCGGTGCGTTCGCGAGCCACTTGCCCTTGCCCGCCGCGTTAGCGGCTGATGTCTGCGTGGTCACCTCGTACACCCGGCCGCTCTCGCTCCGCGGGAACTTGCCCCCGACGTACAGCTTGTAGGTCTTGAAGACGCTCAGACGGTTCTGCTCAGACATCGAGGTACGCCTCCAGGCCGTGGCGACCGCCCTCGCGGCCGAAGCCCGACTCCTTGTAGCCGCCGAACGGCGAGGTCGGGTCGAACTTGTTGAACGTGTTGGACCAGATGACGCCCGCGCGCAGCTTGCTCGCGACGGCGAGGATGCGGGAGCCCTTCTCGGTCCAGATGCCGGCGGAGAGGCCGTACTGGCTGTTGTTGGCCTTCGCGACCGCCTCGTCGGGCGTGCGGAAGGTCAGCACCGACAGCACCGGGCCGAAGATCTCGTCGCGGGCGACGGTGTGCGCCTGGGTGACGTTCGTGAAGAGCGTCGGGGCGAACCAGTAGCCGGAGGACGGGAGTTCGCACTCCGGGGACCAGCGCTCGGCGCCCTCCGCCTCGCCCTGCTCGACGAGCGAGGTGATCCGGGAGAGCTGCTCGGCGGAGTTGATCGCGCCGATGTCCGTGTTCTTGTCCAGCGGGTCACCGAGGCGCAGGGTCGACAGCCGGCGCTTCAGCGAGTCCATCAACTCGTCCTGGATCGACTCCTGTACGAGAAGTCGGCTGCCCGCGCAGCACACCTGGCCCTGGTTGAAGAAGATGCCGGTGACGATGCCCTCGACGGCCTGGTCGATGGGGGCGTCGTCGAAGACGATGTTCGCGCCCTTGCCGCCGAGTTCGAGGGTGACCTTCTTGGTCGTGCCCGCCACCTGGCGCGCGATCGCCTTGCCGACCGCCGTCGAGCCGGTGAACGCGACCTTGTTGACGTCCGGGTGCGCGACGAGCGCGGCGCCCGCATCGCCGTATCCCGGAAGGATGTTGACGACACCCTTGGGGAGGCCGGCCTGGCGGCAGATGTCCGCGAAGAAGAGCGCCGAGAGAGGGGTCGTCTCGGCGGGCTTCAGGACGACCGTGTTGCCGGTCGCGAGGGCCGGGGCGATCTTCCAGGCCAGCATCAGGAGGGGGAAGTTCCAGGGGATGACCTGGCCCGCGACACCGAGGGGCTGGGGGTTCGCGCCGAAGCCGGCGTGGTCCAGCTTGTCGGCCCAGCCCGCGTAGTAGAAGAAGTGCGCGGCGACCAGGGGGAGGTCGGCGTCGCGCGTCTCCTTGATGGGCTTGCCGTTGTCCAGGGTCTCCAGGACGGCCAGTTCGCGGCTGCGCTCCTGGATGATCCGGGCGATGCGGAAGAGGTACTTGGCGCGCTCGGAGCCGGGCAGCGCCGACCACTTCTCGAAGGCCTTGCGGGCGGCCTTCACCGCGCGGTCGACGTCCGCCTCGCCCGCCTGGGCGATCTCGGACAGGACCTCTTCGGTGGAGGGGGAGACGGTCTTGAAGACCTTGCCCTCGGCCGCCTCGGTGAACTCGCCGTCGATGAACAGGCCGTAGGAAGGCGCGATGTCGACGACCGAGCGGGACTCGGGCGCCGGTGCGTAGTCAAAGGTAGCCATGATGGATCAGTCCACCGTCACGTAGTCGGGGCCGGAATAGCGGCCGGTGGCCAGCTTCTGACGCTGCATCAGCAGGTCGTTCAGGAGCGAGGACGCGCCGAAGCGGAACCAGTGGTTGTCCAGCCCGTCCTCGCCCGCCGTCTCGTTGACGATGACCAGGAACTTGACGGCGTCCTTGGAGGTACGGATACCGCCCGCGGGCTTCACCCCGACCTGGACGCCGGTCTGCGCGCGGAAGTCACGCACCGCCTCCAGCATCAACAGGGTGTTCGCGGGCGTCGCGTTGACGGCGACCTTGCCCGTCGACGTCTTGATGAAGTCCGCGCCGGCCAGCATGCCGAGCCAGCTCGCGCGGCGGATGTTGTCGTACGTCGACAGCTCGCCGGTCTCGAAGATGACCTTCAGCCGGGCGGCGCCCGAGGCCTCCTTCACGGCGACGATCTCGTCGTGGACCTTCATGTAGTGGCCCGAGAGGAACGCCCCGCGGTCGATGACCATGTCGATCTCGTCGGCGCCGGCGGCGACCGCGTCGCGCACGTCGGCCAGCTTCACGTCGAGCGCGGCACGGCCGGCCGGGAAGGCGGTGGCGACGGAGGCGACCTTCACGGAGGAACCGGCGACGGCCTCCTTCGCGGTGGCCACCATGTCGGGATAGACACAGACGGCCGCGGTCGAGGGGCTCGTCCGGTCGGTCGGGTCGGGGCGGACCGCCTTGGCGCCGAGCGCCCGGACCTTGCCGGGGGTGTCCGCGCCTTCCAGCGTCGTCAGGTCGACCATCGAGATGGCGAGGTCGATGGCGTACGCCTTCGCGGTGGTCTTGATGGAACGGGTCCCGAGCGAGGCGGCGCGCGCCTCCAGGCCGACCGCGTCGACGCCGGGCAGCCCGTGGAGGAAACGGCGCAGCGTACTGTCCGACGCCGTCACCTCGCCGAGTGCGTGTGCAGGAGGTGCAGTGGTGGGCATGGTCACCAGACGAGCATATCTACGCGCGTAGCGGCTGTATAGCCCAGGGGGCAAGCTTGGAGTACCGCTGAGGCGCACCCCGTAGGGGCGCGGGGCCGTGTCTCCATGCGGCTCCGCCGCGTGGGCGCGGGCAACAGCGCAGCCGTAGTCGCGAACGCAACAGGTCCCCCACGGCGAGAAGGCGAAGGGCTGAGGCAGAATCGGCACTATGACGACCCCGCAAGCCGAGCCCACAGACCGGACGTACCGCTCCCACGCGGGCATCGTCGGCGGTGTCCTCCTCCTGGCCATCGTCGGCTGGCTCGGTATCGACGCCCTGTTCACCGGCCACGGCCGCTCCCCGTGGCTCGCCCTCGCCGGCCTGATCCTGGCCGTACCGCTGATCGTGGCGTTCACCCTCCGCCCGGCGGTGTACGCCAACCTGGAGCGCCTCCGGATCCGCAATCCGTTCCGGATCGTCGTGCTGCCCTGGGCCGAGGTCGCCGTCCTGCGCTCCGGCTACTCGAACGAGGTCCTCACGAACACGGGCGCCAAGTTCCAGCTGTGGGCGGTCCCGGTCTCGCTGCGCGCCCGCAAGAAGGCCGCGCGGCGCGAGGCGCGGGCCATGTCGGAGGCGACCGGCGGGCAGCGCGGCGGCAGGCCGGGGCTGCTCGGTTCCGGCGGCCGGACGGGCACGTTCGGCGGCGGCCTGGGCGGCGGCGCCCTACAGGGCGGGCCCACGCGCGCGGAGTCCGACCAGATCATGACCGATCTGCGCGAGCTGCTGGAGAGCCAGGGGCAGCACGAGTCGGCGCAGGGCGAGGTCACCGTGCGCTGGGCGTACGAGGTGATCGCGCCGGCGCTCGCGGGGGCCGTGGTGCTGGCCATCCTGCTGGCGACGGGCTGACCGTACGCGCTCCGCCCCCACTCACACGTCTCCACCCACACACCCCTGGGATGTCATGACCACGAACGTCCAGGAGCCGTCCTCGCTGCCCGTTTCCGCGATACCCGACGGGTGCGCGGCCTGGAACGGGGAGCACGCGCGCGTGTGGGCCGACGCGGCGGTGCCGTGGTGGGTGCCGGTGCGGCCGCGCCGGTGGGCCGTCGAACTGGCCGTCTGGTGCGCCCTGTTGGTCGCTCCCGCCCTGCTGACGACGACGGACCTGCCCCCGGAACTGATCGCGCTGCTGCCGCTCCAGGTCGTGTGGTGGCTGTGGCGTCCGGAGCTCGTACGGTTCGCCGCCCCGGTCCTGGTCGTGGTGGTCGCGGTGCGCTGGAGCGAGCTGTCGTGGCCGGTCCGGGTGTGCGCCGCCCTGCTGGTCCTGGCCCCCGTGACGGCCACCGAGCTACGGGCACGCGCGCGTGCCGGCCAGCGGCGGAGCGCCCTGGCGGCGACCGACGGGGTCACCGCCCCGCTGCCGGACGTGGACGGTCCGGTGCGGCGCGGCGGGCTGTTCCTGCGCTTCGGGGCCGTGGTGGCCGTACCGGGTGTCGTCCTGCTCGCCACTTCGGGTCTGTGGGCGGACGACCGCCGGGAGGCGGTCGCGATCGGCCTGTTCCTGGCCGGGCTGGCCCTCACCCTGCTCCTCTCCGGAGCCCTCGGCCGCCACCGCGCGCTCGCCCTGCGCAAGGCCCCCGCGCCCGTCCTGCGCGTCCTCGTGGGCAAGGACGACCACGAGGACACCGTGGTCTACGGGACGGACGACACGGCAGCGCTACGGCCCCTGTTCACGGTCGCGACGAGGGCGGCGGTCGACGACGAGGCGGACGAGGAAGAGGACCTGGAGGAGATCGAGGAACTCCTCGACGCGCCGCCCAAGTCCGGCGAGCACACTCCCCTGCGCGAGGCGGTCCTGTACGGCACCCCCGCCGACGGCGCCGAGATCCTGCTGGTCGGCGCGGCGGAGGAGGCCGGCGAGCCGCCGGTGACGCAGTGGTCGACCGGTCCCGTACGGCCGTTGGCGGCGGGGGCCGCGCGGCGGCGGACCGCCCGGGAGGCGCGGGCGGCGGTCCGGGCGGCAAGGAACAAGGCACGGGACGAGGAACTGGCCGCGACCGTGCGGGCGGGGATCACCGTGGTGCCGGTACGGCGCTGGCGGGCGGGGCCGGTGGACTGGCTGGGGGGCTTCCTGACGGTGCTGTGGGGCTGCTCGGTCTTCGCGGTGATGGACGATCCGGGCTACTGGATGGGGACCCTGGTGCTCCTCTGCGGTCTCATGGGCGCCACCCTCGTCCCCCGGAAACTGCGCTGGCGCATCACCGCCGACCGCACCGGCCTCTGGCTGAACCAACTGCGCGGGCCGCGCCATGTCCCCTGGGACGACCTCCGCTCGGCCCGCCGGGAGGCGTTCGAGCTGCAACTGCGGGTGCGCGACGGCGACCACTGGGATCTCTCGGCGCCCCGCTGGCCCTGGCTGCAACGCAGGCGCGGACTGATCCACCCCTACGACGCCATCGCCGCCGAACTCTCCGCGATGATCGCCGACCCCGCCCTGCGCCCCACCGGCGAGAGCGGGGAGAAGGAGCGCGGGCGCCCGCTGTGGCCGTTCGCGGTGGTCCTCTGTACCGCCTGGATCGCGCTGCTCGTCACCCGGTGGCTGTCCTGACCGTGGTTGCGCTGCGGTGCCCCCATGCCGACGCTTCCGTCCCCTATTGGCAACGTTGTCCCGAGTGCGAGGTGAGCGCTTTCTCTGTGCCTGTCCTAGGGGTTACCTAGGGGATACTTCGACATGAAGCGTGTGCCCGCCCGTCACGTTTGTCTCGTCCCGTTCACCTCCGCCTCAGTAGATTGCTGGTGCCGTCCATAGCGCCGTACCTGCGGGTTTTACTCAACGATGGGCGGCAGGGGTGGGGACATGGAGCGGTCCGGCGAGACGGCAAGACCTGTCGTCCCGGTGGTGGGCATGAGATGTCTGATCGACATCGACGGTCGGGGCGGATTCGGCTGGCGGCTGGTCGCCCCCAACGGGAGGTCGGTGGCGGTGTCGCTGACCTCGCACGACAGCCATGAACGATGTCGTACGGCCTTCGTACGGCTGTGCTCGCGCCATGCCGAGATGGGCGGTGGCATCCAGCACAGCACCGGCGGTGGCGGCTGGGTGTGGGTGGTGTGGGAGACGTCCGGACGGCATCTGGCCGGGGCGGCGCGCACCTATGAGCGCCATGCCACCTGCCGTGCCGCCTACGACCGCTTCCGCGCGATGCTGCCCGAACTGGTGGGCGCGGGGCCCGAGTTATTCGGGGACAGTAGCTGACTTCCAGTCAACTTACCTGTCCTGCCGGTGTATTCGTCAACTGATACCGCCCCTGGGCGAGTTGTCCATGGGGTGTGCGGGGCCCGCGCAACGGTTGTTGCCCCCAGGGCACCTCTCGTTCACACCTCGGGGTGAGCAAGTCAATCGCGGGCCCGGAGCGTCGGGGCCGTGCCTGTGCCGAGACGAACCAGACAGCCGCAGCCCGTGACCGCTCTCGCGGCCGGGCCCGGCGACGACGTGCCGAGACGCCTGTACGCCGACCCGGGTCTGCCCGACCGGATCTTCCGCGTAGTGCTGCGTTCCGGCGGCACCTTCGTGCTGGGCGTCATGCTGCTGGTCGGCGGCTTTCTGCTCTACCGGGCCTGGCTGGCGCTGGACAAGGCCGGCTGGTCCTTCCTCACCACCGCCCAATGGGCCCCGGACCAGGGCAACTTCGGCATCGCGGCCGTGCTCGTCGGGACCGTGCTGATCGCGATCGTCGCCGTCCTGGTCGCCGTACCCCTGGCCACCGGCGCGGCCCTGTACATCTCGGAGTACGCGCCGGCCCGGCTGCGCCGGACGCTGATCAGCACCGTCGACCTGATGGCCGCCGTACCGTCCGTGGTCTACGGCCTGTGGGGGGTGTTCTTCCTCCAGGACAAGGTGCTGCCGGTCGCCCGCTGGATCTCCACCTACTTCGGCTGGATCCCGGTCTTCGACGTGCGGGGCGCCGACCCGGCCGACCCGCTCGCGCCCGAGAGCCTGTACACGTCCTCGACGTTCATCGCGGGCCTGGTCGTCGGCATGATGATCGCGCCGATCGTCTGCTCGATCATGCGCGAGGTCTTCTCGCAGGCCCCCGCCGGTGAGCGCGAGGGCGCCTACGCGCTCGGCGCTACCCGCTGGGGCATGATCCGCAGCGTCGTGCTGCCCTTCGGGCGCGGCGGGATGATCGGCGGCACCATGCTCGGGCTCGGCCGGGCGCTCGGCGAGACCATCGCCATCTTCATGATCATCTCGGTGACCTTCGACATCCAGTGGCACGTCCTTCAGTCCGGGACCAGCTCGATCGCCTCGCTGATCGCGCTGCACTACGGCGAGGCCAGCGAGTTCGGCATGTCCGCGCTGATGGCGGCCGGATTCGCGCTGTTCCTCATGACGCTGATCGTCAACTTCGCGGCCTCCTCGATCGTCGCCCGCTCGCGCTCGGGCGCGACGAGCGACGCCTGACGACGGCCCTCGTCCGTTTCCTCGACCTCGGTACGCCACACAGGAATGAGCGACCATGACCGTTGCCCCTGAAGCGCCCGGCGCGCGTCAGGCGACCGGCCGCCCGCGCACCACCCTGCCGGGCCTCGCGCGCGGCACCGGACCGGGCGGGGAGCGCCGCCGCGCCCTGACCCGGCTGCGCGCCACCGACCTGTACGCCGTCGTCGGCGCCGCCGCCTCCGCGCTCTCGCTGACCTGGCTGCTGTTCGTCCGGCTGCTCCCCTTCAACGGCGCGGTCGGCTTCGTCGTCCTGGCCTACGGCCTCTTCCTGCTGATCTACGCCCTGCTGGTCTCCTTCGACGAGGACGGGCCCGCGGTCGTCGACCGCATCGCGGCAGCGGTCGTACGGTCGATGGGCGTGCTGCTGGTCGTGATCCTCGTGTTCGTCGTCGTGTACGCGCTGGTCGAGGGCCGCAAGGCGCTGACGCACCTGAACTTCTTCACCCAGGACATGCACCTGGCGGGACCGCTGGAGCCGCTCAGCGTGGGCGGGGCGCTGCACGCGGCGGCCGGCACCCTGATCATGATCACCATCGCACTGCTGATCACCGTGCCGGCCGGACTGGTCTGCGCGGTGTTCCTCACCGAAGTGCCCGGCGGCTACGCCCGGTTCGTGCGCACCATCGTCGAGGCGATGACCGCGCTGCCGTCGATCGTCGCGGGCCTGTTCATCTACGCCACCGTGATCCTGGGCCTCGGTCTGGGCCAGTCCGGTCTCGCCGCCGGTCTCGCCCTCTCGGTGATGATGCTGCCGATCATCATCCGGGCCGCCGACGTCGTCATCCGGCTGGTGCCCGGCACCCTGCGCGAGGCCAGCTACGCGATGGGGACCAGCCGTTGGCGCACGGTGTGGCACGTGGTCCTGCCGACCTGCCGCTCGGGGCTGACCACCGCCGTGATCCTCGGCACCGCGCGCGGTATCGGCGAGACCTCACCGGTGCTGCTGACCTCGGGCTACACCAACGACCTCAACCTCAATCCGCTGCACGACCCGATGGTCTCCCTGCCGCTCGTCACCTTCGAGTTCGTCAAGTCGCCCGAGCCGAACATGATTTCGCGCGGATTCGGTACGGCCGCCCTGCTGATGACGCTGGTGCTGCTGCTGTTCGTGGCCGCGCGCATCGTCGGCGGCCGCGGACCCGGCCAGTTGAGCCGCCGTCAGGAACACCGGCGCGTCCTCGCGTCCCGGCGTGACGCGCGTCGATTCGCCGAGCGCCCGGCGCCCACCGCTTCCACTCCGAGCACCAACGCCCTTACCGATAAAGGGAGTTCGTCGTGAAACCCGCCACTCGTCTCCGTCTGGCGGCCACCGTGCTGTCACTGCTGTGTGCCGTGCTCGCCGTCCAGCCACCGTCCGCCGCGGCCGCCTCCTACGCGAAGATCACCGGCTCCGGTTCGACCTGGAGTTCCAACGCGGTCCAGCAGTGGGTCCGCAACGTCAAGGCCAACTACGGCATGACGGTGAACTTCTCGGCCAACGGCTCCTCACAGGGCCGCCAGCAGTTCAAGAACAACACCGTCGACTTCGCGGTCTCCGAGATCCCCTACGGCCTCAAGGAGCAGGGCGTCACCGAGGTCCCGCCGAGCCGCGGCTACGCCTATATGCCGATCGTGGCCGGCGGTACGGCGTTCATGTACAACCTCAAGATCAACGGCAAGATGGTCACCAACCTGCGGCTCTCCGGGGACGTACTGACCAAGATCTTCACCGGGAAGATCACCCGCTGGAACGACCCGGCGATCTCCGCCGACAACCCCGGCCTGACCATGCCGGCCCGCGCGATCGTCCCGGTCGTCCGCTCCGACGGCTCGGGCACCAGCGCGCAGTTCACCACCTGGATGTCCAAGCAGTACCCCGCCCTGTGGAGCGACTACTGCTCCCGCACCGGGCGCGGTAGCGGCAACTGCGGCATGACCTCGTTCTACCCGCTGCTCAGCGGCTCCACGATGGTCTCCAAGTCCGGCTCGCTCGGCGTCTCCGGGCACGTCCGCCAGCCCTCGGGCGAGGGCGCGATCACCTACGTCGAGTACTCCTACGCCAAGAACACCGGCTTCCCGGTGGCCAAGGTGCTCAACAAGGACAACTACTACGTCGAGCCCACCGCGGCGAGCGTGGCGGTGGCCCTGACCAAGGCTGAGATCAACCAGAACCAGCAGTCCTCGAACTACCTGACCCAGATCCTCGACAGCGTCTACACCAACGCGGACGCCCGCACCTATCCGCTCTCCAGCTACAGCTACATGATCCTGCCGACGAAGGTCGAGGCGGGCTTCACCACCGCCAAGGGCAACTCCCTCGGCACGTTCGCCCGTTACTTCCTGTGCGACGGACAGCAGCAGGCGGACGACCTGGGTTACTCGCCGCTGCCGAAGAACCTCGTCGAGGCGGGCTTCGACCAGATCCGCAAGGTCCCGGGCGCGCCCACCGGCTCCATCAACATCAACGACTGCCGCAACCCCACCTTCTCCGGCGGCGTCAACACCCTGATCAAGAACGCCCCTTACCCCAAGGCCTGCGACAAGAAGGGGACGACGCAGTGCACCACCGGCACGGCCGGCGCGGCGGGCACCGACACCCCGGTGAAGCCCGCGGCCAACGGCGGTAGCACCTCGGGCGGCTCCAACTCCTCGACCGGCGGCTCGACTTCGGGCGGTTCCTCCGCCACGGGCGGCACCGCGGGCACGGACACCAACGGCGACGGCACGCCCGGCGCCAACGCGAGCGCCGCGGCCGGCGGCACCTCCGGGGCCTCCGTCGACCCCGACACCGGCGAGGTGGTCAGCGGCGACGGGACCGGCTCCGGCACCGGCGGCGACACGTCCGTCGTGGCCAACCCCGTGGCGCTCGCCTCCGACAACAGCCTCGGGATGCGCGGCGCCCTGATGGCCCTGTCGGCCGTACTGCTGCTCGCGGTGGTCGTCGGACCACCGCTCACCGCGCGGACGCTGGCGGCCCGTTCGCGCCGCAAGAGGGAGTTCTGATGAGACGCCGTACGACACGGGTGAGGGCGGGCGTGGGCTGCCTGCTGTCCGCCCTGGTGCTGGCGGTGCTGCCGCTGCCCCGGGGAGCGGACCAGGCGCAGGCGGCGACCGCCGAGAGTTCGGCGGTGACCGAGAGCGGGGCGAAGGGGACGTACGGCGACGACTTCTCGCATCTCAAGGTCACGGTGCATCAGACGAAGGACCTGACCGGGCAGGGCGTGCGGGTGACGTGGACGGGCGGGGATCCGTCCACCAACGATCAGACGAACTTCCTGTCGGTCATGCAGTGTTGGGGGGACTCGGGCTCCGGGCCGGACCGTACCCAGTGCGAGTTCGGGCTGGCGGCGGGTGCGCAGGCGGGGAACAGCCGGTCCGTGTACCAGAGCAGCAACTCGGTCGGTGACCCGCTGGATGCCGCGGCCTCGACTCCGGTCGACAGGAACGGCGACCACTATGTGCCGTTCCAGCCGGTCTCGGGACAGGGCGACGCCACCACGAGCAGCACGGACACCACCTATTTCACCGACGGGGACACCGGCGCCGTAGCGTTCCTGCCGAACGACGGTGACGGCGGCGGCGACACGTCGTTCGAGCTGAAGTCGGCCATGGAACAACCCGCCCTGGGCTGCGGCGCCCGCACCACCTCGGCCGGCACCATCCAGCCGTGCTGGCTGGTGGTGGTGCCCCGCGGCACGCGCGACCCCAACGGGCAGCAGCACCAGTTGGGCAGTCAGGTCTCCTCCGCGCTCAGCAAGTCGAACTGGGACCAGCGCATCGTGTTCCGACTCGACTTCGCGCCGGTCACGGACAACTGCGACACGGACAAGCCCGAGCGCGGAATCATGGGTTCCGAACTGGCCACCGACGTCATCACGTCGTGGCAGAGCGCGCTGTGCAAGACCGGCACGTACCGGTTCAACTACACCCAGTCCAGTGAGCAGCAGGCTCGGGACGCCGTGGCCTCGGGCGACTCGGAGGCAGGGCTCGCCATGACGCTGGATCCCGTCGAGCCGGTCGACGGGACGGCTCAGGTGGTCCACGCGCCTGTCGCGGTCACGGGGCTGACCATCGGTTTCGTCTGGATGTACGACGCGACGGGCGGCAGCCGGCCGCTGACGCAGCTCAAGCTCAACCAGAGACTGCTGGCCAAGGTGCTCACCCAGTCGTACCCCTTCAGCCTGGTCAGGCCGGGCAGCACGGTTCCCGACCACCTCTCCGGCAATCCGGATTCCATCATCAAGGACCCGGAATTCCTCCGGCTCAATCCCGGTCTCGCGGGTCAGGCGGCCACCAACGCCCCCTTGGGTCTGGCCGTGACCCTGGCCAACACCGACTCCGCCAGGCTGGTGTGGAAATACATTCTGGCGAACACCGACGCACGGGAATTCATCGCAGGGAAAGCCGATGCCTGGGGAATGAAGGTCAACCCCGCGTACGAGGGCGGGGTGATCTCGGATTCCCTGGATTTCTTCCCCAAGGCGGACATCGCGCCGACGACGACGAACTGCGGGGGCAGCAGCACTCCCGTGACGACCACGTACACCGGACTGGACGTGGTGCCCTATGTCAATGACATGCACGACGGGGCACTGAAGGTACGCCGTGGTGACATCGGCACCTCGTTCGACTGCACCGTTGTCGACGGGCTGCCGAAAATGACGCTGGTGGGCCGTCCGATTCCGACGAAGCAGCGCCAGTTCGGTGTGGTGGACAACGCGTCCGCGGTCCGTTACCAACTGGGCGCCGCCGCCTTGGCGAACGCCGACGGCGAGTACGTCCTGCCGACCGACGAGTCCCTGCTCAAGGCGGTCGCCGACATGCCCGACTCGGATGTGGCCGGCGTCAAGTCGTCCGATCCCACCAGGATGAAGGACGGCGCCTATCCGCTGACCGCCGTGGTCTATGCGGCGGCCTCCCTCGACCAGGCCGAGGACGCCCGGCTCGACTACGCCAAGGTGATGCGCTACGCGGCCGGCGACGGCCAGACCCAGGGCACCGCGAAGGGCCGACTGCCGTACGGATACGCCCCGTTGCCCACGGCGCTGCGCGCGCAGGCGAAGCAGGCGGCGGACCGGTTGGAGAAGGGCGTGCCGGACGCCGACGAGTCCTCCAGTGGTACGTCCGGTGGAGGCGACGACGTGAGCGGCACCGGCAGCGGCGGCTCGGCGGCGGGCGGCACGGACGGCGGCACCACCGGCGCCACCGGCACCGGCTCCACCGGGACGTCGAGCGCCGGCGCCGACGCGTCGGCCACCCCCCGGCCCTCCGCCGGTCCGACGGAGACCGACCCGGCCAAGCAGAACGTGGCCCAGTCCGGCGGCTACACCCCGTCGGACGTGCTCGGGACGGTCCGCTGGGTGCTGCTCGGTGTCCTCGTCGCCGGCGGAGCGGCCGCCCTCGCGGGCCCGGTCATGCTGCGGTTCTCGACGCGCCGCAAGGCGGCCGCCGGCTGAACCTCCCGGAGTTTCCGGATTCCCCGGGACGCATTCACGCCCCGGGAAATCCGCACACCGCCGAGTGAATTCCCTTGGAGTCACTTAGGAAATGGAGTCGTAACCTGATGACCGGCTGGAATTGGTGGCCTCGGGAAGCGATTCTACGGAATTGTTCTGCGTGGCCGGCCGACGGGTCGGCGGCGAAAGAGATCCGGATTTTGCTTGTACGTCTTCCGCTTGTACGTCCTTTGCTCGATCCGTTTCCACGGAGGAGAACTCAAGTGAACGTCAAGACCCGCCTGCGTATCGGTGCCGGTGTCGGTGCGGTTGCCCTGGGCCTCGGTGCCCTGGCCGCCCCCGCCTACGCGGACCCCAGCTCGGCCACCGACTACCGTCAGCTCGCCGGTGTCGGCTCCGACACGACCCAGGACGTCGTGAACGCCCTGGGCGACGCGATCACCAACAGCAGCGGCAAGGTCATCGCCTCGTGGAATGCCACCGGCTCCAGCACGATCACCACCAAGTCGACCGGCACCTGCACGATCAACCGTCCTGACGGCTCCGGCGCCGGCATCACGGCCCTCAACGCCGCCATCGACGGCTCCACCGGCTGTGTGGACTTCGCCCGTTCCTCGCGCGGTCCGAACAACACCACCACCACGGACCTGACCTTCATCCCGTACGCCAAGGACGCGGTGTCCTGGGTGAAGCAGGACGGCAGCGCGCTGCCCGACACCCTGACGACCGCCCAGCTCAAGGCGATCTACGAGTGCACCCTGACCACGCTCAACGGTGTCACCCTCACCCCGATCCTGCCGCAGTCGGCCTCGGGCACCCGCGCCTTCTTCCTCAGCTCCATCGGCGTGACGACCCCCGGCTCCTGCGTCACCTCGAACTCCACGATCCAGGAGAACGACGGCTCGGCGATCGACAGCGCCGGCGACATCTTCCCGTACTCGGTGGCCCAGTACACCGCCCAGGAGACCTTCGTCGTCGACGACCGTCGCGGCGACGCCGTGCTCGGCTCCGTGGGCGGCGTCACCGCGCGGAACGACGACAACACGCTGAACCTGAGCTTCCCCTACCTGCGGAACGTCTACAACGTCGTCCCGACCGCCAACCTGTCGAACGCGTTGATCGCGGACACCTTCGTGGGCACCGCCTCGAAGGTCTGCGCGAACACCGCCACCATCACCAACTACGGCTTCGGCACCCTCGGCAGCGACTGCGGCAGCACGACCCTCAAGGGCGAGAGCTGATCACCGACTCATAGCCGCACAACGGCCGGGCACCCAGCGGGTGTCCGGCCCTGTCGGCGTACTCATCCACGACCGAAACCCCGTGGGGGGACCACCCAATGAATCACCGTCTCGCACACCTCAGATCACCCGTGGCGCTGTTGACCAGCTGCGCGTTGCTGTTCGCCGCCCTGGCCGGGGTCCTCGCCTTCTCGGGCCGGGCCCACGCCGCCACGGACCTCGGCAAGTTCACGGTCAGCCCGGCCACGGGAAACATCACGGACATCCCCATGACCACGTCCGTCACCACGAGCACCGGCTGCAATCTGACCACCGCGGCGACGGTGCTGCTCAGGCTGGTGAGTCCGGCGAGCGCGACCACCCTCCTGCCCCTCGCCCAGTCGACGGCGAAGACCGGCGTCGGAGCGGACCCGTTCACGGTGGGCCTCGGGGCCATCACGGGCAAGAGCCTTCAGACGCAACTGGCGAGCGCCGGGCTCACCGCACCGTACGACGGCACGTACACGACGGTCCTGACCTGCGGCACCAGCACGACCGCCGACCGCTTCCTCGCCAAGATCCGGGTCACGGGCGACACCTGGTCCCTGCTCGAACAGCAGGCCACGACCCTCGCCGTGAGCGCGCCCTCCGGCGTTCCCGTGGGCGGCGACCTCAAGCTCACCGCCACGGTGTCGCCCGCCGCCGCGGCCGGTTCCGTGGAGTTCAAGAGCGGTGACACCTCGCTCGGCACGGCACCGGCCACCAACGGCACGGCCGAACTCACGGTCAAGGCACCCGCGATCGGTGGACTCCTGCCGTTCAGCGCCGAGTTCACCCCCACCGATGCCGACGCCTACTCCAGCGCCTCGGCGACCGGGAGCGCGACCATCGACTACATCGTCTCCGCCAAGGACGCCGACGGCAAGGACCTCGGGGCCGATCCCACGCTGGCCATCGGCCAGAAGGTGAAGGTCACCGTCAAGGGCTTCACTCCGGCGGCCGCCGTTCACGTGACCCTGAGCGACTCCACCGCGACCTACCCCGACGTCACCGTGAACGCCGACGGGGCCGTAGCGGACTACGCGTTCACCGTGCCCGACCAACTGCCCAACGGCGACCACGCCCTCCAGCTCTCCGAGAAGACGGGCATCTACGCCTCCTTGAAGTTCGTCAGCACCGACGCGGCCACCTCCAGCCCCAGCCCCACCGTCACCGAGAACCCCGACTTCACGGTGACCGACGAGGACGGCAACGACCTCGGCACGAACCCAGCCCTCGACGCCGGCCAGAAGGTGAAGATCACCGCCCGCGGCTACACCGCGAGCGCCGCCGTCAAGGTCACCCTCGCCGACAGCGACGCGACCTTCGCCGACGCCACCGCCAACTCCGCCGGAACCGTGGACAGTTACGCGTTCACCGTGCCCAGCGGCATCGCCGACGGCGACCACACGCTGACCCTCGCCGAGGACAGGACCGACGGCCACAGCGTCGCCTTCGCGTTCACCACCGGCGACGACGCCGGCGATTCCCCCTCGCCCACCCCGTCCGACACGGCCTCCGGTGGCACGCCCACCGACGGTTCCACCGACGGCGGTTCGGACACCGGCGGCAGCACCGGAGGGGACAGCGGCACCAGCTCCGGTTCCGGCTCCATGGCGGCCACCGGTGCCCAGGTCGGCGCGATCGGCCTGGCCTCGCTCGCGTTCCTCGCCGCCGGCTCGGCGCTCGTCCTCCACATGCGCCGCAAGGGCCTGCTGACCTTCGGCACCGGCGACACCCCGCAACACCGCTGACCGGCCGGGCAGTTCCGGGTGGGGCCGGGAGCGCACACCGACGCGCCCCGGCCCCACCCGACACCCGCCCGCCGTACGAGAGACATCGCACGAGACGCCGTACACGACACATCGCACGACACATCGCACGAGAGACGTCGTACGAAGGAAACCGTCCCGCTTCGAGGAGCGCACCCCGTGACCACGCTCGCCCCGCCCCCGGCCGACGCGTCGGCGCCGACCGACGGTCCGCCACCGCCGACCGCCCCGCCGCGGCAGGAGACCCCGC
>NZ_JAENRY010000302.1 GCF_016612545.1 Streptomyces sp. MBT65
GCGGGACCGGTCCCGCCTGCCTAGGCCCATCCCGCGTCGGGCGGACTACCGACTCACGCAGAACCGGCCCCGCTTGCGCAGGTCCAACCCACGTCGGGCGGACTCACGGCTTGCGCGGGACCGACCCCGCCTGCCCAGACCCGTCCCCTGTCAGGCGGACCCGCGGCTTGCCCAGACCCGGCCTCACATGCGCAGGCTCATCTCATCCCACGTCAGGCTGACTCGCGGCTCGGCAAACCCGGTCTCGCCTGCGCCATCCCGGGCCGCGTCACGCGGACTCGCGTACCACCAGGGTCAACGGAGTCACCTGGGGTGCCTGTGGCTGGGACTGGCCGGTCACTCCACCGACGATCATGCGGGCGATGCGGCCCACGGCGACATCGAGGTTGTTGTCGATCGTCGTCAGGGGCGGTACCGCGAACGGTGCCAACTTGTCGTTGTCGACGCCGATCACGGCCAGGTCGCCGGGGGCGGAGAGGCACACTCTGCGCATACCCGCGAGGAGGGCGAAGGCCGTCTCGTCGTTGTACGCGCACACTCCCGTGACGGCGGGGACCGCCGAGTGCCATTGCTCCGCCGCCGCGGCGGCCGCCGAGATGTCGAGGGGCACCTCCAGCACGACCGGCGGCTCAAGACCTCGCTCCGCGCAGGCGGCGCGCGCACCGTCGAGCCGTAGCGCCAGGAAGTCGACGAGTCGGGGATCCCCGGGAGCGGCGTACCCGATGCGTGTGTGTCCCGTCGCGGCGAGCCGCTCGACCTGCATCGAACCGATCAGGGTCTGGGGAACGGTCAGTACGCCCGGGGCGACCTCGGGGCCCATCCCGGTGCTGACCACGTGGATTCCGGCCGCTCGCATGCTGGCCACGTCGTCGGCGGCGACCTCGAACGTCGTCATCACCGCAGCCGGCATGAGCTCACGCCACAGCGACTTGAGCGGGGAGTGCCGTTCGCGCCGGGTGACGAGGTTCAGTCCGTGCCGCTCCAGTTCGTCACCGAGCAGTTCGACCAGGGCGGTCAGGGTGCCGCCGACGGGAACGTCCGGGAGGAACAGCAGCACCAGGTCGCTGCGGCCCAGCCGCAGGGCGCGTGCGGCGGCCGACGGTTCGTAGCCCAGTTTCGCCACCGCGTCGAGGACTTTGCGCCGGGTCTGATCAGAGATCTTCTGGTGCGACACGTCGTTCAGCACATAGCTGACGGTCGTCTGCGAGACCCCTGCCTCCTTGGCGACGTCGGTCGCCGTCACACGGGCGGTCCTGCGCGCCATGGGGGTCTCCTGTGGAAGATCTTGGACAGTCCTGATGGGGGGGGCGTCCGAGCGAGCGGCGAGAGCTACTGAATCGTAACAGTGGACATGTGGGATGTCCGATACTCCGGACGGCTCGGGCTGTGAAATTCCGGTGCGCGGCTCGCCGTCCGGTGTCGGTGTCGGTGTCGTGGCTCATTCGCCGTTGTCGATGCTCCAGGCCCAGAATCTGCCCTTGGCGATCCGCTTCAGGAGAGTGTTGAAGTCGGCTTTGACGGCTTCCGGGGTCTTCTCCGGCGGGAACAGGGGTTTCATCGGTTGCCGTTCCAGCGGCAGGTCCTGGGTGAGGCGGGCCTTGTAGGCGTTGTACACCGCCGCGATGTCCGTCCGGATCGTCTCGCCCTCGGTGTTGCCCAGGATCGGCATGCCGCGCATACGGTTGTCGTTGGTCGCCGCGATCGACGCGACGTCCATGAGGAAGCAGTCGATCAGATCGGTGACGTCCTTCTCCCGGGCGCCGTCCACCTTGTTGCGCACGTCCCGCAGCAGCAGGTCCGCCATCTCCAGGGTGACGTCACGGTAGACGGTGCACCGGGGACTTCCGGGGATGACACCGAGGACGTGATCGGACTGCGGGGCTGCTCACCGAGGTACGCCGGGTTACGGCATCTTGTGGTCGGACTTCGTCTCGGGCGTGTACGTGCTCACTTCCTGGCCTGGAATCGTGATCATCGCTGATCAACCGCCGACCCGACCCCTCCACCAGATCCTCCAGGGCAACAATGCCCGCCCCGAGATCCACTCCAACTGCCCACAGGAGCACGGATGTTCAAGACATGTGTCAGCCTCCCTGCTCATCCCTACGCGCAAGCCTGGCAAGGGCGTCGCCATGCGCCCCACGCAGCAGCTCCACCACCAACTCCCCTGTCCTGTCACCGGGATTGACGACGCAGACCCAGCCGAGCGCCCCGTACACCGGGTGCGGCAGCACGCTGTCGGTGACCATGAAGTCGCGCGTCCGGACGAGGCCGCGCGGCTCCTCCCCCGTGAGGTCGCGAAACGTCGTACGGCCGACGTGGATGTTCACGCGCCAACGGCCCGGAGGATCGAGGTCGGAAGCGGCATCGCCGGGGAGGTCCTTGGTGACGACGGTGCCGTACGGCTGGACGTGCCGCGGCATTCGACCGTCGGGGGCGTAGTAGAAGAAGGCGTCGCCCCAGGCGAGTTCGGGGAAGTCGCCGCCCGGTTCCGGTACGACCACGAGCGCGCCGGTGAAGGCTCGTACGGTCGCGAGGATGTGTTCCATGCTCATACTCATGGTTCGAGCATGACCTTCAAGTGCTTATGTGGGGTTGATCGATGGACGATCCGGTGAGTGCTCCGCGACGGGGACCGCTCAGGACCGCCGATGTCGCACGGGAGTCGGGATACTCGGTGCAGCAGGTGCGCGACCTGGAACGGCTGGGCGTCATCCCTCCGGCAACCCGGTCGAGCAACGGATACCGTTCCTACACACCGCTGCACCTCCACGCCCTTCGGGCCTATCGAGGACTCGCAGGTGCCGTCGGGCCTGTCGCAGCAAGGCAGTTGCTCGCCGAGCTGCTCACGGGGACGATCACGGAGGCGGCCTCGGCGATCAACGAGGTCCATGTGCGGCTGGCGCGGGAGCGCGCGGAGGCCCTGCGCGCCCAAGAGGCCTTGCGGGCGATCCAAAGCGAAGCGGACACACCGGAGTTCGAGCAGGAGTCGGCGCAGGACAGCGACGCGATGACGATCACCGAACTCTCCAGAGCACTCGGGGTGCGCCCTTCGACCCTGCGGTTCTGGGAACAGGAAGGGCTCGTCAGCCCCGAACGCGTGACCTCACTGCGGGCACGCCGTTACGACCTCTCCGCGATCAGGGCGGCCCGCATCGTCACGGCTCTCCGCAGCACCGGTTACGGCATCTCCGCGGTGCGCGAGATCGTGGGGTCCCTGTATCAACTCGACGGCACGGAAGAGGCCCGACGCGTCCTGCGGGAGCGTCTCGACGACATCGCGCTACGGACCGTAGGGCTGCTGCGAGCCGGAACGGATCTGGCCGCCGTCGTCATGGCCGCCGAGGAGTCATCGGCGGCACCTCCACCGAAGCCGCCATGTGGAAGTAGCCCTGCGGAGAAGGCAGTTGCCGATCCGATTCCGGTCATGAACGATCTCGGACCATGACACCGCGCCCCGCTGACCCACCTGCCCGCCCGCTCGCCCTGATCACCGGAGTCGGACGCACCGTCGGCATCGGCGCGGGTGTCGCCCGTCGGCTGGCGGCCTCCGGCTGGGACGTCGCCTTCACCTACTGGACTCCCTACGACGAACGCATGGCCTGGGGCCCCGAGTCCGGCGCGACCTCGGCCATCACCGACGCTCTCGCCCAACACGGCGCCACAACCACGGCAGTTGAGGCGGACCTCGCCGACCCGGACACTCCGGCCCGCGTCTTCGACGAGGTCGAACGCGACCTCGGCGGGGTCACGGCCCTGGTCATGTGTCACTGCGAGTCGGTCGACTCCGGCATCCTCGACACCACCGTGGAGAGCTTCGACCGGCACTTCGCGGTCAACGCCCGCGCCACCTGGCTGCTGATCCGCGAGTACGGCCGCCGGTTCGCAGCGGCCCCTGGCACCGGCCGGATCATCGCCCTCACCAGCGATCACACCGTCGGCAACCTTCCCTACGGCGCCAGCAAGGGCGCCCTGGACCGCATCACCCTGGCCGCCGCGCAAGAACTCGCCCACCTCGGCATCACCGCCAACGTCATCAACCCCGGCCCGGTGGACACCGGTTGGATGACCGACGAGGGCCGTGCGCAGGTGCTCCGACAGACGCCGCTCAACCGCCTCGGCACCCCGCGGGACACCGCCCACCTCGTCGACTTCCTCTGCTCGCCGGAAGGCCAGTGGATCAACGGCCAACTCCTCATGAGCAACGGCGGATTCGCCTAGGCACCTCCCGACGGCCTCACACGGCACGAGCGCGGTCGGCGGCCAGTCGTAGGCTCTCGGCGACCGCGTGCGGGATGTCGTCGACCGGGAACAGGGCGTGTCGTACGGTCCGTTCGGCGTCGACGATCAGGATCAGGCGTTTGTGGCGCAGCCGGCCGGCGCCTCGGAAGGTCGGCAACCGTAGGGCCGCGCCCAGTTGGTGCTGGGCGTCGGAGAGAAGGGCGTACGGGATCTCCTCGGCCCGGGCGAACTCCGCCTGTTCGTGCAGGAGTTGGGTGCTGATTCCGCGTATGTCCACGCCTGCCCGGCGGAAGTCGGGCCAGGCGTCGCGGAAGAGCCGGTTCTCCAGGGTGCAGCCCTCGGCCCCGGGGATCGGCGGCTCGCCCCATCCGATGCCTGTGCCGGGGTAGGTGAACAGCACGGTCGCGGTGGCGTCCGGCGCGATGACGGGCAGGTCGGTGCCCTGGGTGCCGGGGAGTCGAAGGTCCTCGGGCAGTCGGGTGCCGGGCAGGGCGTGCACGCGGGCGTGTTCGGCACTGTCCTCTGCCGCCGTCGCGGTGAGGCTGCCGTCACCGAGCCCCCATCGGTCGCCCCAGTCCTGCATCGCGACGAGCAGCGGCAGCAGCGCGAGACCGGCGTCGGTGAGTACGTACTCGTAGCGCACCGGGCGCCGCTGGTAGAGGCTGCGGCGCAGGACGCCCTGGGCGACGAGCCGGCCGAGGCGCTCGGTGAGGACGTTGCGGGACAGGCCGATCTCGGCGGCCAGCGCGTCGAAGCGGACGTGGCCGCGGGCGATCTCCCGCAGGATCAGGACGTTCCACCAGTCCCCCATGACCACGGCGGCCTGGGCGATGCCGCAGGTTTCGTCGGCGTTGTGCTTCCTCATGCGCCCATAGTAGGTTCTCTTTCAGGACTCACTTTGTTTCCGAATGGAACTTACCGCCCGCCGACGTCCGGGACGCGGGCCCTGCGTGAGGAGTTGCACCGTGACCGCCATCAGCCGGGTCGTCGCACGGGAGATCATCGACAGCCGGGGCAATCCCACCGTCGAGGTGGACGTGGAACTGAAGGACGGATCGCTCGGCCGGGCCGCCGTCCCCTCGGGCGCCTCCACTGGCGCCAGGGAAGCCGTCGAACTGCGCGACGGGGACCCAACACGCTTCCACGGCAAAGGAGTTCGGCGCGCCGTCGACGCCGTCAACGAGAGCATCGCCGACGCCGTGATCGGACTCGACGCCGAGGCCCAGGCGACCGTGGACCGGACCATGATCGAGCTGGACGGCACGGACACCAAGTCGCGCCTCGGCGCCAACGCCCTGCTCGGGGTCTCCCTGGCCACCGCCAAGGCCGCCGCGGCCGCCCATCGACTGCCCCTGTACCGCTACATCGGCGGCGTCGACGCCCGGCTGCTGCCGGTGCCGATGATGAACATCGTCAACGGCGGTGCCCACGCCGACAACCCGCTGGACTTCCAGGAGTTCATGATCGCCCCGATCGGCGCGGCCACCTTCGCCGAGGCCGTCCGGATGGGCTCCGAGGTCTTCCACACCCTGCGCCGCGACCTGCTCGCCGCCGGCCACAGTGCGAACGTCGGCGACGAGGGCGGCTTCGCCCCCGACCTGCGCACCGCCGACGAGGCCCTCGAGTTCGTCGTCCACGCCATCGAGAAGACCGGCTACAAGCCCGGCACCGACATCACCCTCGTCCTGGACCCGGCCACGTCGGAGTTCTTCCACGACGGCGTCTACGACTACACCGGCGAGGGCGTCCGTCGCTCCCCCGCCCAACACGCCGACTACCTGGCCGAGTTGGTCGGCCGCTACCCGATCGCGTCGATCGAGGACCCGATGGCCGAGGACGACCACGCCGGCTGGCGAGACCTGACCGCGCGGCTCGGCGCGCGCTGCCAGCTCACCGGCGACGACGTCTTCTGCACCAACGAGACGCTGTTGACCGCCGGTATCCGCGACGGCATCGCCAACTCGATCCTGGTGAAGGTCAATCAGATCGGCACCCTCACCGAGACCCTGGCCACCGTCGCCACCGCCCACCGCGCGGGCTACACCGTCGTGATGTCGCACCGCTCCGGCGAGACCGAGGACACCACCATCGCCGATCTCGCCGTCGCCACCGGCTGCGGCCAGATCAAGACCGGTTCGCTGTCCCGCTCCGACCGCACCGCCAAGTACAACCAACTCGTGCGGATCGAGGAGGACTTGGGCGACCAGGCGCGATACGCGGGGCGCGCCGCGCTGGGACTGCGCCGCTGACGGCGGGGCGGCCGTCCCGGCCGTTGGCTGTACCGGGACGGCGGCCGTTCCCGGTCAGGAGAACTTGGCCCCCAGCAGGTCCACCGGGGCGATCACCGGCGGCGCGCCGAGCTTCGTCCGCGCGGCCTCTCCCAGGGCGGCGGCGATCCGGCCCGTCAGATGTGCCTGGCGGCCTTCCTCGTCCTCGAAGGTGTCGAACACCCCGAAGACGGTGGCGCTCTCGCGGAACGCGAACCACGTCACCGTGCCCTCTTCCTGCTCGGCCAACTCCTGGGCGCCGCGCAGCAGGGCCTCCACCTCGTCGGCGTACTCCGGCTTGGCCTCGACGCGTACCAACAGACCGACCTTCACTGTGACCACTCCTTGCATACGAACCGCGTGAACCACACGAACCACCGGGCTCCCGGCGCACAACGAACCTATGGCGGCGCCCGGTGATCACATCAGTGGCAGAAACGACACCGTTGATAGTGTTTCCGCCATGCGGGTAGCGGTGGTGGTCTACGACGGGGTGTTCGACTCGGGGCTCTCGGCGATCCTCGACGTGCTGAGCAACGCCAACGCGCTGGGCGGTCAGATCCACGACTCGTCGCCCACCTGGAACGTGACCCTGGTCGGCCCGGCTCCGCAGGTGCGGACGGGGGCGGGATTCCTCGTGGCGCCTGAGCCGCTCGAGGCCGCCGACGCCGCCGACCTCCTGGTCGTACCGGCACTCGCGGCGAGCGACGCTTCGGCGTTGCTCGCCCATGTCGGTGGCGAGGCGTCCCTGCCCGTGCGGGAGCTGATCGCACGAACTCGCCTTCGTGGTACGGCCGTTGCCTCGGCGTGCGCGGGTACCTTCCTGCTGGCCGAGGCGGGTGTGCTGGACGGGCTGCGCGCCACGACGACCTGGTGGCTGTCGCCGGCGTTCCGGAACCGGTATCCCAAGGTCGAGCTGGATCACAGCCGGATGGTCGTCGACTGCGAGGGCGTCACCACCGCCGGCGCGGCCTTCGGCCATGTCGACCTCGCGCTGTCGATCGTCCGGGCCGGCAGCCCCGCGCTCACCGATCTGGTCGCCCGGTATCTCGTGGTCGACGAGCGCCCGTCGCAGGCGGCGTACACGATTCCCAGCGCGCTGGCCCAGAGCGATCCCACCGTCGCGGCCTTCGAGGTCTGGGCCCGCGAGCATCTGGCCGAGCCCATCAGCATCCCCGAAGCGGCCAGAGCCATCGGTGTCAGCGAGCGGACCCTCCAGCGTTCCGTGCGGCGCACCGTCGGGACCTCCCCCATCCGGTTCGTGCAGGACCTGAGGATCGAACGTGCCTCGCATCTCCTGCGCACCACCGGCCTCTCCCTGGAGACGATCTCCAGGAAGGTCGGCTATGAGCACCCGAACACGCTGAGGGTGCTCCTGCGCGAGCGCACCGGGAAGACGACGTCGGCGCTGCGCGGCAGCAAGTGAGGTCGGGTCACGTCAGGGAATGAGGACGATCTTTCCGCGGGTGTGCCGCTTCTCGAGTTCGGCGAACGCGTCGCGGACGTCGTCGAGCGGGTAGGTCGCGGCGATGGGAATCTCGATACGGCCGGACGCGACGAGGTCGGCCATCTCGGTGAGGACCTCCCGGGTGGAGGCGCCGTCACTGCCCGCGCTCTTGGTGCCGAGTTCCTGGGCCTTCTGGAAGGAGATGATCGTCTCGATCCGGTCCCTGGAAATGCCCAGATCCACGGCGAGTTGGACGTAGTCGGGGCCGAAGAGGTCGATGAAGGCGTCGATTCCGTCGGGCGCCGCCGCGGTAAGCGCACCGGCGAGGTCGTCGCCGTACGGGACCGGGGTCGCGCCGTGCTCGGTGAGCCAGTCGACGTTCGCGGGCGAGGCGATGCCGAGGACGTGCGCGCCGCGTACGGCGAGGAGTTGGACGACGACGGTGCCCACACCGCCGGCCGCGGCCGAGACGGCGACGGTCTCACCGGGCTTCGGCGCGACCGCCTCGACGGCGGCCCACGCGGTGCAGCCGACGACGTAGAGGGCACCGGCGACCTCCCAACTCAGGGCCTGTGGCTTGAGGATGAGCTGTGACACCGGTACGACGACGTGGGTGGCCTGGCTGGAGCGCTGCCAGGAGAAGCCGAGGACCTCGTCGCCGAGGCCGAAGTCGCCGACGCCCTCGCCGAGTTCGGTGACGACGCCGGCGAGGTCGCTGCCCTGGCCGGACGGGAAGGTCGCGGGGAACATCGCGTGCATCGCGCCCGAACGGATCGCCGCCTCCCCGGGGTTGATGCCGGCCGCCCGTACCTCGACGAGGACCTCTCCTGCGGCGGGTCGGGGAATCGGCACCTCGGTGACATGGAGGACGGCACGGTCGCCGTACTCGTCGAAGCGCACTGCTCGGGCTCGGGTGGGGCTCATCAGGTCTCCTTCGTCAGGGGTGCCGGTCCGGGGGCCGGGG
>NZ_JAENRY010000303.1 GCF_016612545.1 Streptomyces sp. MBT65
GGTCCGCCCGCCCCCTGTACTCCCGGAGAAGCCCGCCCATGTCCACCGCTCCCTCGACCGCCACGGCCGAGGTCCCGCAAGAGCCCGTCCCGGCTCCGTCCCCCAGCCGCTGGGCCCCGCTGCGTCCCCTGGTCCTGCGTCTGCACTTCTACGCCGGTGTGCTCGTCGCCCCGTTCCTGCTCGTCGCCGCGACCACCGGCTTTCTGTACGCCGGTGCCTTCCAGGCCGAACGGATCGTGTACGCCCATGAGTTGACCGTCCCCGTAGGCGACCGCGAGCTGCCGATCTCGCAGCAGGTGACCGCCGCCCGCAAGGCGCACCCCGAGGGCACGGTCTCGGCGGTCCGCCCCTCCCCGGAGGCCGGCGCCACCACCCGCGTCATGCTCTCCGGCGTCAAGGGCGTCCGCGCCGACCACACCCTCGCCGTGTTCGTCGACCCGTACACCGGAAAGGTGCGCGGCGCGCTCGAACAGTACGGCTCGACCGGCGCGCTCCCGCTGCGCACCTGGATAGACGACCTGCACCGCAATCTGAACCTCGGCGAAACCGGCCGCCTGTACAGCGAGTTCGCCGCGAGCTGGCTGTGGGTCATCGCGGGCGGTGGCCTGGTGCTGTGGTTCTCCCGCCGTCGCGCCCTGCGCAAGGTGCGCGGCACCAGCGGCCGGCGCCGCACCCTCGGCCTGCACGGCACGGTGGGCGTCTGGGCCGCCGTGGGTTTCATCTTCCTGTCGGCGACCGGACTGACCTGGTCCACGTACGCGGGTGCCAACATCGACGAACTCCGCACCTCCCTGGGCCAGTCCACGCCCTCGGTGTCCGCCGCGGCGAGCGGTGAGCACGCGGGCCACGGCGGCTCCACCGCGACCGGCGCCGCCGAACACGGCGTGGGCCTGGACAAGATCCTCGCCGCCGCGCGGGCCGAAGGGCTGGGCAACCCCGTCGAGATCGTGCCGCCCGCCGACGCGAACTCGGCGTACGTCGTCAAACAGGTCCAGCGCAGTTGGCCCGAGAAACAGGACGCGGTCGCCGTCGACCCCGCCACCGGCAAGGTGACCGACGAACTCCGGTTCGCCGACTACCCGTTGCTCGCCAAGCTGACCCGCTGGGGCATCGACCTGCACACCGGTGTCCTCTTCGGACTGGCGAACCAGATAGCCCTGATGCTGCTCGCCGGCTCCCTGATCCTGCTGATCGTCTGGGGCTACCGGATGTGGTGGCAGCGCGGCCGGGGCTCCTCCTTCGGACGCCCGATCCCGCGCGGCGCGTGGGCCCAGCTGTCCCCGCTGATTCTCGTCCCGTGCCTGGCGGTGATCGTCGTACTCGGCTATTTCGTCCCGCTGTTGGGCATCCCGCTGGCCGCGTTCATCGCCGTGGACGTCGTGCTCGGCGAGGTGGCCCACCGCCGGGGCCACCGGACGTACGCGAAGTAGCGACACACGCGAAGGGGCCCGGTCCCCTCAAGGAACCGGGCCCCTTCGTACTCGCTCTCCCTCAGACCCGCTCGAAGTCACCCGCGAGCGCCGAGGCGATCCGCAGATGCGAGCCCGCCTCCTCGTGCCGCCCCTGGCGCTCCAGGGTGCGGCCCAGCATCAGCCGCGCGTAGTGCTCCACCGGGTCACGCTCCACGAGGACCCGCAACTCGGCCTCGGCGCGCCGCAGTTGGGCCGAGTGGTAGTAGGCGCGCGCCAGCAACAGGCGCGGTCCGGTCTGCTCGGGCACCTCCTCGACCAGCCCGCCCAACACCCGCGCCGCCGCGGCGTAGTCCTTGGCGTCGAAGAACATCTGCGCGCGCTCCCAGCGCTCCGCCGGTGTCCCGTGGTCGTAGTACGTCATGTCCACTTGACCTCCTTCGACGACCTCAACGGACCATGTTGGTTGAATATTCCACTACTCCGCCATGGTGGTCGTACCCCGCTACGGCGGCACTGCTTCGCCACGGTGGCGCTATTCCGCTACGGCGGCCAGGGCGGCGTTGGCCCGCTCGGTGATCAGGGTCAGCGCCCGGCCGGCGGTCTCCAGATCCTGGCCCGGGATGCCGGCGTAGATCCGGGCGGTGTATGCGCCGGTCTCGCGGCTGACGCGCTCGAACAGCTCGCGACCGGCGTCCGTGATCCTGACCTCGGGCCCGCCGACCCCGTCGAACCCGTCGGCCTCGACCAGCTTCGCCGCGATCAGCCGGTCGACGACGTCGCGCACGGTGGCCTCGTCGACCTTCAACGCCGAGACGACCTCGCCGACGAGCTGTTCGCGGCCGAGGGGTCCGTCGGCGACGGCGACGAGCCGGAGGGTGATCTGCTGCTGGAAGTCGAGGCCGTGCCGGATCAGGACGCTCTCCAGGACGGCGCGTCCGGCGTAGTGCGCGAGGCCGATGACGCGGGGGTCGAGTCGGGGTGCGGTGATGGTCATGACTGCTCCTTCTCGTGCTCACTCGCATGGTCGAGGGGTGTGTCGAGCAGGGTCGCCAGGTCCCGGCCGAACTCCCGGGCCCGCGCGCTGTCGAGGCCGCCGAGCGGCTCCAGCAACTGCTCCAGAAGTCCGTGGACGACCTTGATCGCCCGCCGGGTCACCTCGCGGCCCTGCTCGGTGAGGGCCAGTTGGACCGCACGGGGATCGCGGGGGTCCCGGGTGCGCTCGACGAGGCCGGCGGATTCGAGGGCGCGGGCCAGCTTCGAGACGTAGAGGGCCTCGAGGCCGGTGTGGTCGGCGAGGTGCCGCTGGCTGGGGCGCAGCCCGGAGCGCTGCATGCCGTACAGCGACGCCACCAGGGAGTACTGCGCATGGGTCAGTCCCAGGGGTGCCACCGCGCGGTCGACCGCCACGCGCCACTTCATCGACAGTCGCCAGACCAGGAAACCGGGCGTCGCGCCCTCGGATGCCGTACTCATGACCGATACGGTACATGGCTACTATATCTATGGCTACTATTTTTCGACGGGGGCGCGGAGACGAGACCGGGGAGACGGGGCAGGGGAGGCGGCACCGGTGAGGACCCGACGGACCGGGTCGGCGGCTGACGGACTGACGGAACGGCCCCGGCGGGGCTAGGTTGTCGCCATGAGCAATCTTGATCGCGAAGCGGTTCCGGCCCTGTGCGGCGGCCGTGGTTTCGTGGTGGCGGAGCCCGTCCGTGAACTCCTCAGCCCGCGCCGGGTGCAGCTCGGCGAGTCCACCGAAGTCCGCCGACTGCTGCCCAACCTGGGCCGCCGTATGGTCGGAGCCTGGTGCTTCGTGGATCACTACGGTCCCGACGACATCGCCGACGAGCAGGGGATGCAGGTGCCGCCGCACCCCCACATGGGCCTGCAGACGGTGAGCTGGCTGCACGAGGGCGAGGTGCTGCACCGCGACTCGACCGGCAGCGTCGCGACGATCCGCCCGCGCGAACTGGGCCTCATGACCTCCGGCCGCGCGATCAGTCATGCCGAACAGAGCCCGAAGTCGCACGCCCGCTTCCTGCACGGCGCGCAGCTCTGGGTCGCGCTGCCCGACAGTCACCGGCATGTCGACCCGCACTTCGAGCACCACGCCGAACTGCCGGTCGTCACGGCACCGGGCCTGCGCGCCACGATCGTCCTCGGCGACGTCGACGGCGCGGCCTCGCCCGGCACGACGTACACCCCGATCGTCGGCGCGGACCTGGCCCTCGCGGCCGGCGCGGACGTACGCCTCCCGCTGGAAGCGGACTTCGAGTACGCCGTCCTGGCCATGTCCGGCGAGGCCCACGTCGACGGCGTCCCGGTCCTCCCGGGCTCGATGCTCTACCTCGGCTGCGGCCGCACCGAACTCCCGCTGCGGGCCGCGTCGGACGCGGGGCTGATGCTGCTGGGGGGTGAGCCGTTCGACGAGGAGTTGATCATGTTCTGGAACTGGATCGGCCGCACCCAGGAGGAGATCCAGCAGGCCCGCACGGACTGGATGACCGGCTCACGCTTCGGCGAGGTGAAGGGCTACGACGGCGATCCGCTGCCGGCGCCCGAGCTGCCGCCGGTGGGGTTGAAGCCGCGGGGGCGGGTGCGGTGACCTGCTGAGACGCGCGGACGGGGTTGGTCGGGGCGAGGGTGCGCGCACTTTCGCTTTCCGGGTCCGGGCGACGCCGGCGGTTTCGCGAGAGCCGAGGCCTGAGGGGTCTGCGTGGGCGAGGTGCCGACTCGGTGATGTGGCTGTGTGTGGGCGGCTGTTGCAGCCCGCTTGCTGACCTCCACGTGACACTCGTGGAACCCGGCTTCTTCCGCACCGACTTCCTCGACCCCGCCGGCCTGCACACCGGCACCTAGCCGCCCCCGCCCCGCCCGCTCGGCAGGGGCGTGGGGCCTGTGTTCCAGACGCGCAGCAGCCACCTCGTCACGGCGTGCGCCGTGTTCTCACCTCCCTTCCGGCCCGTTGCCTCCCGTCCGTCAGCCGTCAGCCGGGCGCGTGACTATCGGCTGCATGCGGATCACTGTGTACGTCTCGCCGGGCCCCGGCGGTCGGGTCCATGACCGGGTGGTGAATGTGTGCAGCCGCCCGTGCACGACGGCATGACGCGGTAGAGACGCACCGAACTCCTCGGCCACCGCCTCCAGCAGTGACCGCTCCACCTCGGCCCCGTCCTCCAGGTCATCGAAGAACCGGCTCGGGGCCAGGGCCGGTGGTATCTCCCCGCTCGATCGGACCTCTCCGTCCGCGTACGTGAACGCGTACTGCTCGCAACCGTCTCGTGCCATCGAGAGATGGAAGAACGGATCCCCGTGCCGTTCCCTCAGACCGCTCCACACCACCACCGCACGGGTGCCCGTGCTCGCGGCTGCGGCCGGAGAGACGAAGCGCTGCCCGCCGAACGGGGCGGGACCGCCGTCGAAGGCGAAGCTCCAGCCGGTGCCGGCCCGGCCGACCGCCATGAGGGCCCTGTCGTCGTAGGACGAGAACTCCTTCCGGTCCTGTTGCGATCTGCTGCGCGCCTCCCAGAAGGTCATGGGTTCGCTCAGCACGGCACTGTCCGCGTCGCCGTCCGTGAGACGTTCGGGCAACTCCTCCGGCTCCGCGCCTTCCACCAGGACGAACCGGTAGGACGTGCGGTTGTTTCCCGGGTCCGGGTCCGCGAGCCAGGCGAGGTTGCCCGGGTCGAGCCCGGCCGCCGGCCTCGGTGCCTCGCCGGTCTGACCGCCTCGTGGAACGGACAGCAACTCGCGGCCGCGCTCCGGGGTCAGCAGCGGCCCGAGCACGGGGTCGGCCACCCATCCCAGGGGCACCAAGTGGTCCGGTCCCAGCGGCTCCCACAGGGGCAGGGCGTCTGTCAGCTCCCGCCAGGCCCCGTCGGTGTCTCCCCACCGCGCCAACTCCCGAGCCCGCTCGACCGCTTCCCCGAACGGTCCGACCGCCGTGTACCGGTACGTACCGTCTCTGATCTGAGCCAGCGTCGCGAAAGCCAGTGACGTCAGGTTGTCGTCGGCGCCCCGCAGATGGAACAGCAACGTGGAGTCGTCCCGGTACGAGTGCGCCGCATGCTCGGCGGCCAGCGGTGGCAGCAACTCGGGTGCGTACTGAGGGTCCGTCACCAGGCCGTCGAAATACACCATGTAGGTGCGTCCGAGCAGTCGGCGTATCTGGTCGCCCAGCCCCGCCGCCCGCGGCCTGCCGTACTCCTTGGCCTCGTCCAGCCCCTTCTCGGCCCGCTCCCAGTCGCCGCGCAGCGCCTCCAGTCGAGCCTCATCGACCAGGGCGTCCAGCCTTCGCGTCGTGTCGTTGGCGAACACCGGCTCCCCGTCGCTCCGGTGCGCCTGGAGCCTGTGGAACTCGCGGTGCATCTCGTCCATGAACGCAAGGAAGTTCGCGTGCCGCTCGGGCAGCTCGGCCCGCCAACTCGACCATGTGTACACGGCCCATTCGCCCGCCTCGTCCACGTCCTCGGGATCCATGAGGATGTAGGTGATGTCGGACTCGACGTCGAGCTGGAGCCCGCGCCGCCACAGAGCCGCCTCCCGCCGCTCCTCGGGCGTGGTGTCCTCGTCCTCGTACTCCTCGAACATGTCCGCGAGGCCCGACGCGTTGTTGTGCCAGTGCGCGTCCTCCGTTCCCGCCAGCAGCGAGACGAACCCGCCCGCGTGCCGCCACCCGTCGCTGACCTTGAGGAACTCCCGGTACGACGGGGGCATCCAGCGGCCGAGGCGCTCCTCCATGGCCGCGATCCGCTCCTCGGAGGCGGGCGGGAACCCTAACCAGCGCGCCTGTCGCGCGGCCTCGTCGTCCTCGCCCCTCGCCCTGCCCTCCGGCAGGGAATCCGCCCACTCCCCGCTCCACCCGAGGAGAAAGGCCCGCCAGTCGAATGCCATGGAATCCGTCATACGCCCGATGCTGCCACCCGCCACTGACAGTGCCCCGCTGCTCCGGTGACGGAGGAGGGACACGGCGGAGACCGAGGGAGGGAGGAGGCGTCCGGAAGGCGTTCGCCCTGTCCGCCGAATCGTCTGCGCCCGGTGCTACGGCGAGCTGGGCAGGTCCGGGGAGCGAAGCACGAGCAGGGTGATCTCGCTGGGCGCGAAGACACGGAACGGCGGGCCCCAGAAGCCGGTGCCGCGGCTGGTGTAGAGCAGCGTGCGGGCGCCGTGCCGGCTGAGGCCGGCCAGGGCGGGCTGGTCGAGGCGGACCAGGTGGTGGAAGGGCCAGATCTGGCCGCCGTGGGTGTGGCCGGAGATCTGGAGGTCGATGCCGGCGGCTGCCGCCCGGTCGACGAACTTGGGCTGGTGGGCGAGGAGCAGCACGGGCAGGTCGGGGTCGGCGCCGTCCAGGGCTCCGGCGAGGTGGGCGCGGTGGCCCGCCAGGCCGGAGGACTCGGCGGTGACGTCGTCCACACCGGCGACCACGAGGGTGTCGCCCCCGCGTTCGACGAGCAGATGGCGGTTGCGCAGTGGCTCCCAGCCCAGCTCGCCCATCAGGTCGACCCAGCCCTGGGCCTCGCTGTAGTACTCGTGGTTGCCGGTGACGTACACCCGGGCCTTGGTGGCCCGCACCGTACCGAGCGGGACGGCCTGGGCGCGGCGGCGTTCGGCCGTCCCGTCCGCGATGTCGCCGGTGTGGCAGACCAGGTCGGCTTCCAGCGTGTTCACGGTCTCGCACACCCGCTCCGACCAGCGGGCGCGATCGAGCGGGCCGTAATGCGTGTCGGTGATGAGGACGACACGGGTGCCGTCCAACCCGGCCCCCAGCCGCGGGAGTTGGACGTCGAGGCGGCGCACACGTGGCACGCGGCGGGCTTCGGCGTACCCCCAGGCGAGCAGGACGGCGGTGGTGCCGAGGACTGCCCAGGTGACGATGCGGGCCCGGTCCTGACTCTCGCCGACGCCGGCCACGGTCAGGACGAGCCGCAGCAGCACCCCGAGCAGCACGGACCAGGTGAACAGAACCCAGCTGCCGCCCAGCAGGGTGTCCCCGACGATCGCGGCCCGGTCCTGCTGGCGTCGGCCGTGGCCGCGCCCCATCGCGAGCGGCATACCGACGAGACCGAGGACGAACAGCGTGGTACCGACCAGCGTGACGGGCAGCGGCCAGTGCTGGCCGGCGTACAGGAGCACCCAGCAGGGCAGGGCCCACAGCAGGACGGGGGCGATCAGGGGGAGATAGCGCATCAGGCGGAGCAGTGGGCTCCGCCGCGGAGCGTGCTCTTCGCTGCTGTCGGCGGATCGGGTGTCGCTGGTGTCGGTCACGCTGCCCCTCTCTGACCAGGCTGCCGTCCCGCGCACTGTATCGGGTCGTCCTCGGGGCGGGCGGCGGGGTGTTCAGGGCTCAGCCTCCGTCACCATACGAGCCGACTCGGGCCGCACCGCCAGACAGGAATTGGACTGTGGGTATAGTACTTGGACACCCAGTCCGAACCGAGAGGTGCGCATGGCGCCCGACGACCCGTCCCCGGACACCGAACGAAACGCGATCATCGCCGCCCTGGTCCCCCTCGTCGACGGAATCGCCGCGACCTTCGGCCCCGTGTGCGAGGTCGTGCTGCATGACTACCGGGACCCGGAGAAGTCGGTGGTCGCCGTTGCCGGTGGGCTGACCGGGCGGTCCGTCGGTGGGGCGATGAGTGAGATCGGGCTGCGGATGCTCGCGCGCGGGGACGAGGCGGCCGACGAGTTGAACTACCTCACCCGCACCAAGGGCGGCCAGCAGCTCAAGTCGTCCACGATGGTTCTGCGGGACTCCACGGGCGCGGTGTTCGGCGCGCTCTGCGTCAACGTCGACGTCACCGCCGTGCAGCAGGCGCAGGCCCTGCTCGCCGGGATCGGTGGAGGGGGTGCGGCCAAGGCGTCGACCACCACCACGTTCGGCAACGACATCGATTCCGTCGTCGAGGCCATCGTCGACGACCATCAGCTGCGGCGGGGCCGGACCTGGGTCCAACTCGACCGCGCGCAGCGCCTGTTGCTGTTCCGCAGCCTCGACGAGCACGGGGTGTTCGCCGTGCGCCGGGCCATCGAGCAGGTCGCCGCCCGGCTGGGCATCTCCCGCGCCTCCGCCTACAGCTACCTCTCGCAGGCGCGGGCCGCGACCGGCACCCCCGCCCCTTCTGATCCCGCTTCCGATGGAGGAGCCGCGTGACCACCACCCCGCCCATCACCCTCGACGACGTCCGCGACGCCGCCGCGCAGATCAAGGGCGTCGCCCACCGCACACCGGTGCTGCGTTCGCGCACCCTCGACGAACTCGTCGGCGCCGAGGTGTTCCTGAAGTGCGAGAACTTCCAGCGCATCGGCGCCTTCAAGTTCCGCGGTGCCTACAACGCGGCCTCGCGACTGACGCCGGAGGAACTCGCGCGCGGCATCGCCGCCTACTCCTCCGGCAACCACGCCCAGGCCGTCGCCCTCGCGGCCCGCGAACTCGGCACCACCGCCGTGATCCTCATGCCCGAGGACACTCCGGCCTCGAAGCTCGCCGCCACCGCGGGATACGGCGCCGAGATCGTCACGTACGACCGCTACAGCGGCGACCGGGTGGCCATCGGGGAGGCGATGGCAAAGGAGCGCGGGCTCTCCCTCATCCCGCCCTACGAGCATCCGCACATCATGGCGGGGCAGGGCACGGCGGGACTCGAACTCGTCGAGGAAGTAGGGGAGTTGGACGCCGTACTGACGCCCGTGGGCGGCGGCGGGCTGATCGCCGGGACGGCCACCGCCGTCAAGGGGCTGCACCCGCGCACCCGCGTGATCGGCGTCGAACCGGAGGCCGGCGACGACACCAAGCGGTCGCTGGAGGCGGGCCGGCGGGTGTCCATCCCGGTGCCGCGCACCATCGCCGACGGACAAGCGGCCGACACACCCGGTGAGTTGACCTTCTCCGTGAACCGACGGCTGGTCGACGAGATCGCGTTGGTGAGTGACGAGGAGATCAAGGACGCGATGCGGTTCGCCTTCGAGCGGCTGAAGATCGTCGTCGAGCCGAGCGGCGCCACCCCGCTGGCCGCGCTCCTCGCCGGGCGCGCGGGCCGGCTGTCGGGCCGGGTGGGGATGATCGTGTCCGGCGGCAACATCGACAGCGAGCGGTTCGCACGGCTGTGCGCGCCGGGCTCCTCCTGACGCGCCTGAACGCCTGACGCGCCTGACCGCGCCCGAGGCCCGCGTCGCCCCGAATGGCGCTCCCGGCTGGACGGGAAGACGATGGTGTGGTGGGGCGCGGCCCCCGCCGAAGCGCCGACGCCGTTCGTGGCCGCCGGGAGACGGAGACCGGCCCCGGCCGTGCCGCACACGGCCGGAACGGAGGCAGCCGTCATGCTGGAAGTGAAGACGGTCGACAAGCCGGACGAGCGACGTGACTTCCCCCGCGGGCACCTCGAAGCCGTCCACCTCACCGGGCTCGACTTCGCCGTGGCCACCTTCGAACCGGGGTGGCGCTGGTCCGAGTCGGTGGCCCCGATCGCGGGCACCGCGAGTTGCGAGATCCACCACAACGGCTACGTGGTCCAGGGGCGGATGCACCTCCTCATGGACGACGGCGGCGAGGCCGAAGTGGGCCCCGGCGACGTGTTCGTGTGCCCGCCCGGACATGACGCGTGGGTCGTCGGCGACGAACAGGCGATCGTGTACGACTTCGCGGGCGCCATGGCCACGGGCTACGCGAAGGCCCCGTAGCCCCTTCGGACGTACGCGCCCCGCGGCACCGCACCCGCCGGGCGCGTATGTCATGTGCGGTACCAGACGGTCATGTGCGGCACCGGTCGGTCATGTGCGGCACCGCACGGTCATACGCCGTACCCGACCGTCATGCACGGTACTCGGCGACCCGCCCCTCCGCGTACGCGACGGCTTCCGCGTGCCCGAACAACCCGGGCAGCCCGCCCGTGTGCACGAACACGGTCCGCTCGCCCGGCCGGATGTCGCCGTCCCGCACGGCCGCGATCAGTCCGGCCATCGCGCGGCCCGTGTAGGTCGGGTCGAGGACGAGTCCGGCGGTGCGGGCGGCGAGGGTGAGCGCCTCGGCGGTGGGCTCGGTGAGCGTGGCGTAGCCGCTGCCGATCTGGTCCCGTCGTATCCGCAACGCACCCGAATCCGATGAGGACGGGGACGGGG
>NZ_JAENRY010000304.1 GCF_016612545.1 Streptomyces sp. MBT65
TGACAAAGCGCTCCATTCTCGCTGGGGTGGGGTGGGGTGGGGCAGGGCAGGGCGCGAGGCGGGCGGGAACCCCCGTAGGCGGCATGGACGGCGTGGATGGACGGCGTGGATGGACCGCGTGGACGGCGTCCGGACGCGCCTCGGCGCACGGGTCGAGAAGTCCGGGTCACGAAGTCCGGGCATGGGTCCGGATCACAAGGTCCGGATCACACCGCGGAAGACAGCAGGCCGGCCGGCACGGGAACGGGACACCGAGGCGGCCGCGGAGAACTGCGCAGGGGCGTCAAAGGGACGGCCCAGGACTTGGCAATATGTGCCAGACGATCGGTCAACTAGTCATGCGGGTGCCACCGAGGCAACTCGGTGCCGCCCAACAGGGCAGGTGGGGCACCGCAGCGCGTGTGCCGCGGCTGCGGGTGGGACGGCACAACCGCTTCCAGCCTGGTTACGGCCAGTCGATCCCGCCGTCGGAAGCGGTGGCGACGGTCGCGCTCTGATGCTTGGGCCAGTCGATGTCCGGTTGCCCGGAAGCGACCATGGCACTCAGGGCCAGGACGGAGAAGATCGCGGTGGATGCCGCGCAAAGTCGCCTGAACATGTCGTCTCCATTCAAGAAGATGCAGGTGAACGAGGTTCCAGGGATCCGATTCCCCGAAACGACCTCTAACGTAGCCCTGCCCGCTCAAGATTGGCAATATGTTGCCTAGCGTTGGCAAGTAAGCGCTTGTCAGCGCAGGGGACACAGGGCGATCCCTTGACAACCCGGGTGGGCAAGTTACTTGCCAGGCGGGTTTGTTCTTCCTAAACTGAAGGCACACAACGCCTTCGGTTGGTCGGCTCTCGCCGGGGCATCGCGGAGGGGGCCGAGCGGTGTACCGTCACCGCATCCCGCGCATCTGAAGAGTGAGATTCCCATGCTTGAACAGCCAGCTTTCGGACGACGCCTCAAGGAACTGCGCGTCGAGCGCAGTCTTTCGCAGGCCGCACTGGCCGGCAAAGAGATCTCCACCGGGTACCTGTCACGTCTCGAGTCGGGCGCGAGGCAACCCACCGAGCGCGTGGTCAACCACCTTGTCCGGATCCTCGGTGTCGAGCGGTCGGCCTTTGACACACCGCCCAGCGGTGGCTCCCTGGCCCAGGCACTCTCCCTCGCCACCTCCGCGGAGGGCGACCAGGGCAGCGAGAACCTCATCGCCGTCCTCGCCCAGGTGCGGGAGGAGAGCCCGTTCCTGCGCTGGCAGGCCCTGTGGCACATCTCCCGGTACTGGCAGCGACGCGGCGAGCGGGCCGAGGAACAGGCGTGCCTGGAGGACATGGTCCGGGTGGCCGACGAGCTCTCCCTGCCCGAACTCCAGTGCAGGGCCCGCTTCCAGCTCGCCCGTTCGCTGCGCTCGACGGGTGAGGTGGCGCGGGCGCTCGACCTCGCGCTCGACGCCTACCAACTGGCCAAGGACGCCGCGCTCGACCTGCCCGACACCGGCGGCGCGCTGCTCACGCTCGTCTCCGTGGAGGCCGAGGCGGGGCGGCTGCCCGATGCCCGGGCGCACGTCGACGAACTGGTCGACCTGGTGGCGGGACGGTCCGACACCCTGGCCGCCGAGGCACTGTGGTCGGCCGCCACCGTGCGGTTCCGGCAGGGCGACCACGAGGGCGCCCGCAGCTGCCTGGAGCGGGCCATGAAGGAGCTGGACAGCAGCGTCGACCTGACGTTGTGGACCCGGCTGAGACTGGCCGCCGCGTCCCTGTACCTGCAGAGCACCCCGCCGCAGACCGAGCGCGGCCGGGAGCGTCTCCAGGAGGCGGCCAGCGCCCTCGCGCTCATCGGCACCCCGGTGCTCGACCAGGAGCTGCTCACCCTCCAGACCCAGCTCGCCTTCCACGAGGGCCGCTACGCGGACGCACGGCGGCTGTACGACGAGCTGAACCGCGAGGAGCTGCGGCTGACCTACCGGGACCAGGTGCGGCTGCACATCCTCGACAGCCGGCTGATGATCCTGGAGGGCCGCGAGCAGGAGGGCATCCGCCTGTTGAAGGACCTCGGCGAGCAGGCCCAGCAGCAGTCCAACATCGACCTGGCCGCCGAGATCTGGCGGATCCTCGCCGAATGCCTGGAGGACGTGAGCCGGCGCAGGACGGCGGCGGAAGGGGCGTAGGGCGACGCCCGTACGGCGCCAGTCACCTACACAACTGACCGACCGCACCACGACGTTGACGGCCCGTCAGGTATCTGACGGGCCGTCCTGGTCGTCGTCTCCGGATCAGCGGCCGGCCATGGCCCGTCCCGGGTCGGCCGACGGGGCGCCGGTCTCCTCCGCCGGGGCGGACCGGAACCGTACCGAGTCCGCCAGCCGTGCCGCGGTCTCGCGGGCCGCCTCCGGTGTGGGTGCGCCGACCACGACGTAGCCCGCGCGGTCGCCGGACTGGCGTACCGGGGAGATCATGTCGCCGGGTGCGACGGTCAGCTCGGCGTGCAGGACGGACGGATGGGCGAGGAGTTCCTCCCAGCCGTCGACGGCGGTCAGCCGGCCGGGCGGTGCCACCAGGAAGCGGACCGCCGCGCCCCGCGTCGCTGTGGTGGCCGGGGGCCGCGGGCCGCGCCGGCCGAGGGCGTCGTCGTAGAGGAGGCCGAAGAGTTCCAGGCCCGGGATGGCGTGGGTGAGGAGGCGGTGCAGCCAGTCGCCGCCGGGGCGGGTGTGGATCTCGCCCAGGACGACGCCGGCCCCGGTGAGCCACAGTTCGGCGTGGAACACCCCGAACCGCAGGCCGAGTGCCGTGAGGGCGGCCGTGACCTGGCGGTCGATCTCCGCCCGGGTGTCCGGCGGGAGCGGGGCCGGCAGGACGTGGCCGATCTCCACGAAGTGCGGCGGCGGCAGCACCTCCTTCTCCGTCACCGCGAGGACCTTGGGCCCGGTGGACAGGACGACGCCCTCCACGCTGTACTCGGGCCCCTCGACGAACTCCTCCACCAGGAACAGGTCGGGGTCCGGGAGTCCGGCCAGCGCCGCCGGCAGCTCGTCCGGGCCCAGCACCTTGCGTACGCCGATGCTCGCCATGCCGTCACGGGGTTTGACCACCCAGGGTCCCCGGGAGTGCCGCAGGAACGCCGCCGCGTCCGGGGCCGAGGTGCACAGCCGTACCGCGGGCTGGCGGAATCCGGCGGCGGCCAGGGCGGCCCGGCAGGCGTCCTTGTTGCGGGTGAGCCGGACCGCCTCGGGCGGGTTGCCCGGCACCCCCAGCCACTCCCCGGACCGGGCGACCGATTCCTGCACGCTGTCGCGCAGCCCGAGCACCAGGTCGTAGCGCACGCCCTCGGCCCGCCGCTCGGCCAGCCAGGGCTCGCACAGCTCCGGGTCGTCCGGGTCGTGCGCGAAGACCGCGTCGGCCAGCGCGCCGACCCCGGCCGTGCGCGCGAGCGCCGACCGGGTCTGGGTCAGATGGACGCGGATGCCCCGCGCCCGCGCCTCCTCGATCGCGAGCGTCACGATGTCGACGCTGGAGGGCAGCGGGTTCGCCCCGCCGACCAGCAGCAACGACGGGCCGGCGGGGGTCACCGGGTGCCCCTTCCCGCGGCCGTCGCCGGTGTCGTCGCCGTCGCCGGTGCCATCGGTGTCTTCGGTGTCGTCGCCGGTGTCGCGGTCCCGGCCAGGACGCGGCGCAGCCAGGAGACCCGGGCGCGGTGGGCCGCGCGGGAGATCACGGCCTCGGGGACCCATTCGTCGAAGCTGTGGAACGCGCCGGACCAGACGTGCAGTTCGGCCTGTCCGCCCGCCCGCCAGACGCGGTCGGCGTAGGCGACGCCCTCGTCCCGCAGCGCCTCCACCGAGCCGACCTCGATGAACGCCGGCGGCAGCCCCGACAGGTCACGGGCCCGCGCCGGAGCCGCGTAGCACGAGACGTCGTCGGTGCCGCGCCGCTCGCCGAGCAGCGCCGTCCAGCCCGCCCGGTTGGACGCGCCGTCCCAGAGCCCGACGTGTTCCAGCTGCGTGTGCGAGAACGTCCCGCACCGGTCGTCCAGCATCGGGAACTGGAGCAACTGCCCCAGCGGCCTTGGCCCTTGACGGTCCCGGGCGAGCAGCGCGAGGCCCGCCGCGAGCGCGCCGCCGGCGCTGTTGCCGCTGAGGACGATCCGGTCCGGGTCCAGCCCGAGGTCGGCGGCGTTGCGGGCGAGCCAGGTGAGTCCGGCGTAGCAGTCCTCCACCGGATCGGGGTCGGGGTGTTCCGGGGCGAGCCGGTAGTCGACGCTGACCACGGCCAGGTCCAGCTCCTGGGCCCGGTCCAGCTCACCGGAGAGTTCCGTGCCGCGGTGGCTGCCGGCGACCATGCCGCCGCCGTGGGTGTGGTAGATCACCGGGTGCGGCCCCGGGGCGGCCGTCGGACGGCAGATGAGCAGGGGCAGGCCGGGGACGCCGGACGGCCCGGGGACCGTACGCTCCTCGATCTCGAACCGGCCGCCGCGCCGGATGCCGGCGTCGGACATGCGGCCGGCCGCCGCCCTGCGCCGCCGGTCGGCGACGAGTCCGGGGGTCAGCGGCATCGGCAGGTCGTCGAGGACGGCCCGCAGGGGTGCCGCCAGCTCGGCGTCGAAGGGCGGCGGACCGCCCACTCCTGCGTCCGCCCCGTCGGGGCGTGGATGTGCGGGCGTGATGGTCATGGTGCTCCTGAGGTGTGCGGTGGTACGCGGGGAGGTGCGGGACCGTCAGTCGGCCGTGTCCGCGCCGGTCAGCGCCAGGGCGTCGACCTCCAGCAGCAGGTCGGGGCGGTAGAGCGCCACCACCTGGACCACGGTGCTCGCCGGTGGCCGCGCGGTGTCGATGAACTCGTCGCGCGCGGCGAGGACGGCCGGTACGTGCGCGATGTCCGTCACGTAGTAGGTGAGCTTGAGGACGTCGTCGAAGGTGAGTCCGGCGGCGGCCAGGCAGCCGCGCATGTTCGCGAAGATCTGCCGGGTCTGCGCGGCCGGGTCGCCCTCGCCGACCAGCTCGCCCTTCTCGTCGAACGGCAGCTGACCGGCCACGGCGGCGACGCGGCCCGGCCCGGTCACCACGTGGGTGTAGCCGTCGCTCGGGTGGACGCCCGGCGGGCGGGAGATGTGGGTGAGGGCGGTGCGCCCGGTGGTCATGAGGATCCTCCGCTCGGTGGTCTGTCCTGCTGTCCGTCCTGCTCTCCGTCCTGCTGTCCGTCCTGTCGTGCGTCCGGCGCGGGTGTCACCACGGTGTGCGCCGCGAACCATGCCGCGAGGTCGCGCAGTCTCCGTCCCGTCTGCTCCGCGTCGGCGCCGGACACCACGGCCGTGCCGACGAACGCGCAGGACGCCTCCCGGCCGCTGATGAGCGTGTCGCCGGGGCGGGCCGTGAGGACGACACGGCGGACGCCGTCCCGTCCGGACACCTCCCGCTCGCCGGGGAAGGAACGCAGCACGCCCGCGTCGGCGGCCAGGAACACATCGCCGTACCACTGCCCGGCGGGTACCGGGTGCAGGGCCGGGGGCAGGCCGAGTACGGCTCTGGCCCACTCCTCGTGCAGGTCCACGCCGTGCTGGAGGCGGATCATCTCGTCGAAGGAACCGCCGGGGATACGGCCCCCGCACTCGCCGAAGACGAGCCGGCCGCCCTGCTCCTCCTGTTCGAAGACCTCCATGTGGAAGACGCCGTCGTGGTGGCCGAGCGCCTTCATGGCCTGTTCGGCCACGGCGTGCGCGCGGTCGTAGAGGTCGGCCCGGTGCACCGGGTGCTCCATGACGGAGGCGACGATGCCGCCGTCCCGGATCGCGAGGACGTTCTGCACGTACCGGCCCACCGACGCGAACAGCACCTGCCCGCCGCGGACGACGCCGTCGACGTGCAGTTCCGCGCCGTCCACCCACTCCTCGGCGAGCCACGGTCCTACGGCGCCCTCCTCGGCCAACCGCCGTGCCAGGGCGTCGCGTTCGGCCGGGTCGCGCCAGGCGTGCACACCCCGGGTCGCGGAGCCGGCCAGCGGTTTCAGCACCCCGCGCGCATGCGGGAACGCGCGCAGGTCGCGCGGGTGCACGACGGTGCGGAAGTCCGCGACCGGGACGCCCGCGGCCCGGATCCGGCGCTTCTGGAGGTCCTTGTCGCGCAGGGCCAGCGCGTCCCGCGGTGTCGTACCGCTGCGCCGGCCGCCCACGACGGCGGCGTTGACCAGGGTGAACTCGAACTGACTGCACACGACGTCGAAGTCCTCGGCGGACAGCTCGCGGCGTTCCAGCCCCGCCAGGGTCTCCTCCGTGCTCGACGGGTCCCGTACCGGCACGGTGTGGGCGTCGTCGAGCAGCGCGGCCCGGTCCTCGGTGTCGTCGGCGGTGGCGAGCACGCACGTCACCTCGGCGCCCAGCCGCCGGAGGGCGGCGACGGCGTCGGGCCGCCAGCCGACGAGCAGCACGGAGCGCCCCGCGCCGCCTGCGTCTCCGGTCTCTTTCATACGGTCAGCTCCTTCGTGTCACGGGCTGGTGGGAGGTCAGGCGCACGGGCAGGGACGCGGGTCCGTTGACCGCGTTCGACCGCACGCGGGTGTGCGGACCGGCCTGTTCGATCAGGTCCGTCGTATCGAGGAGTTCCGTGAACAGGGCCCGCATCTCGGCGCGGGCCAGCGTGCTGCCGATGCAGAAGTGCTCGCCGGAGGCCAGCGCGATGTGCCGGTTGGGCGTGCGCGCGATGTCGAAGCGGTACGGGTCCTCGAAGACGGCCTCGTCCCGGTCGGCCGAGGGCAGCCACAGCACGACCCGGTCACCGGCCTCGACGCGCTCGCCCCGGATGACGCGGGGGCGGGTGGCGGTCCGCATGCTGTGGGTCGCGCTGGAGGTCCAGCGCACGATCTCCTCCACCGCGCTCGGCAGCAGCGCGCGGTCCTGCCGCAGCCGGTGCCACTGGTCGGGGTGCTGGAGGAAGGCGAGCAGGCCGCCGATCAGGGCGAGCCGGCCGTTCTCGGTGGCGCCGATGAGGTTCTCGCAGTTGAGCAGTACCTCGTGCTCGCTCAGCAGCTCGCCGTGGACGGTCCCGTTGACCAGGGCGCTGACCAGGTCGTCGGCGGGTTCGGCCATGCGGTCGTAGAGCAGCTCCATGAAGTACTCCATGAGCTGCGGGTGCGCGGCCAGCGAGGTGTGGGCGGCGAAGGCCTCCTCGCACCACCGGTAGACGTCCTCGTGGTCGCGCTCGGGGATGCCGATGATCCCGCAGATGACGGAGTGCGAGAACCGTCCGGCGACGTGCACGAAGTCGCAGACGCCCTCCTCCACGGCGCGGGCGACGGCCGTACGGGCCGCCGTTTGGATGGTGTCCTCCAGCCCGCGCACGGCACGGGTGCTGAACCAGTCCGCCATCAGGGAGCGCAGTTCCTTGTGGCGCGGCGGGTCGGACAGGGCGAGGGTCAGCCCGCCGCCGGGGTCGTCGCCCAGCCGGGCCGGGCGCAGCAGCACCCCGCGCGCCGAGCTGAAGCCGGCCGGGTCGCGGTAGACGTCCCGGATGTCCTCGTAGGTGGTGAGCGACCAGAAGGCGGGCAGTTCGCCGGCCTCGTGCCGGTGCACGGGGGAGAACGCGCGCATCCAGCGCCACAGCGCGTGCGGGTCGCCTGCGGCGTGCAGATCGGGGTCGGCGATGCGGGGGAGGAGGTGTTCGGGCGATTCCGGCGAGCGGAGGTGTTCGGGCGAGAGGATGTGTTCGGGCGATACGACGGTTGCCGTCATGACGATGCCCTTCCAGGGGTGAGCCGGTCCCGCCGGGCCCGCCGGGCCCGTCGGTCGAGTCGGGCCACTCGGTCCGCGAAGTGGTCGGTGATCGCGCGGGCCGCGGCGAGCGGTACGGCCCACGGGTGGAACGTCGTCTCCACGGACAGTCCGCCCGCGCCGTCCGGCCAGCACTCGGTGTGCAGTTCGAGCGGCAGGTCCGGGTAGGGCTGGCGCAGGAACGTGCTGCGCAGGCCGGGGAGCCGGAGGTCCGGGACGGGGTTGTCCTGGAGCGCGAAGAGGACCTGGTAGAGCGGGGGCCGACCGGTGCGGGGCGGGTCGACGAGGGTGAGGACGTCCCCGAGGGGCACGTCCTGCGCGGCGAAGGCGCGGGCGACGATCTTCCCGGTCGCGCGCAGGGCGGACGCGTCGGCGTCCAGGGTGGTGCCGTGCAGGGCGGTGCCGTTCAGGGCGTCGCCGTTCAGGGCGGTGCCGTCCAGGGCGGTGCCGTTCAGAGCGTCGCCGTTCAGGGCGGTGCCGTTCAGGGCGGTGCCGTCCAGGGCGGTGCCGTTCAGAGCGTCGGCGTTCAGAGCGTCGGCGTTCAGGGCGTCCCTGTCGAGAGCGGTGCCGTCCATGGCGTCGGCGTCCAGGGCGTCGCTGTCAAGGGCGGTGCCGCGCAGGCGCAGGCACAGCATGGTGATGTGGCATCCGACGACGTCCTCCAGGCCCGCCGCATCACGCTGCGCTACCGGGACGCCGACCGCGAAGTCCCGCTGCCCGGTGACCTCCGCGACACTCCCCGCCCACAGGGCCAGCAACACGACGAACCGACTCACCCCGCACCCGGCGGCCACCGCGTCGACCGCCCCGAGCCCGGCCGCGGACACGGGGACCGCCACCCGCACGGGCCCACCGTCGGCCGTCACCTCGGGCGGACCTGGTGGCCAGTGCAGCTCCGGTACGCCGGTCAACTCGCCTACCAGGTAGGCGCGTTCAGCATCGAGGTCGGCGTGCGGGACGCGGGGCGCGGGCAGCCCGACCGGAGACGGGAGAACGGGGCGTGGGGCGGCATGGGCCGCGTCCCCGGCCGGACTCGACGACCGGCGCAGATCCGATACGCCCGTCAACTCGCCCACCAGATAAGCGCGTTCGGCATCGACGTCGGCATGCGGGGCACGGGGCGCGGGCAGCCCGACCGGAGACGGGAGA
>NZ_JAENRY010000305.1 GCF_016612545.1 Streptomyces sp. MBT65
CCCAGGACGTGTTGGCGCCGCCGATCCGCCGGGTGGTGATCTGCCAGGGCTCGGCGGCGCCAACACGTCCTGGGAGATCTCCGACCCCGTACTGCCCCCGGGTCTGGGCGCGTTCGACGGTGTGCCGGTGGCGGTGCTGGAGCCGACGGCGGTCTCACTGCGCGCCTGGGCACACCTGCTCGCGTCCCCCGGCACCTCCGCGGAACTGCCGCTGCTGACCCGCCCCGGCCGGCACGGCGCCGTGGCCGCCTCGGGCGACCCGGGCAGCGCCCAGCACTTCCGGGACGCGGCCACTCCGGAGGCGTACCGGCTCGCGGCCCATCTCGCGGCGGTGTCCCCGCTGTCGGTGCCGGTGATGCGGCTGGTGCAGCGCGAGGTGCTGGCGGCGCGGCCCTCGCATCTGGCGGAGGTGTTCCTCGGCGGCCTGGTCCGGCCGCATCCGGCACCCGTACCGGGTCCGCTGCCCGCCAAGCACCGCGTGTTCGACTTCTCGGAGGAGTCCAAGGCGGTGCTCCTCGACGCGGTGCCGCAGGCCGAACTCCTGCGCACCGGGCGGCTGATCGGCCACCGGCTCAGTGAACTCGCCGGGAATTCACCGGACTTCCCCGCCTGGCTGGTCCACCCGGACGGCTCGGCCCAACTGCCCACCTCGCACCAGCCGTTCACGAGTGTGGAACGGCGGCTGCTCGCCCGGTTCGGGGTCTCCTTCGACCGCGCCTCACCGCTGGCCCCGCAGGAGCGGCTCGTCGACACCGGTCCTGCCGACGACTGGGGCCCGTTGACCCCCGAGGACCCCGTCCGGCTCGGCCCGTACGAACTGCGCGGGCGCCGCCGGGGCCGCCGTACCGTGCTCTACCGGGGTGTCACCGCGGACGGCGCGGAAGCCGTGCTGCGGGTGCCGCGGCCGGACCTGCCGGCCACCAACTCCCGCTTGCTGGAGGTGGAGGCGGAGGCGCTGACCCGGCTCCAGGGACCGTACGCGCCCGCGCTGCTCGCCACCGGGCTCGAGGACTCCCCGCCCTGGATCGCGATGGCGCTGATCGCGGACAGCGAGGCACCGCTCGCCCGGCCTCCGCAGCTCGTCGACTTCGTCGACGAGGCGATCCGGTCGGGCACCGCCCCCTTCGACACCCTGCGCGGACTCCTCGTCGCGTATCACCTGGCCAGCGCCCTCGCCCTGTGCCACGCCTCGGGTCTGGTGCCCGCGGACCTCAACGCCGACGGCGTCTACGTGCTGCGCCGCACCGTGGTCCTCGGCGGGCTCTCGGACTGCGCCGTCGACGGCCGTCATCTGGGCCCCGGCCCGGTCCCGACGGCCGCGGACAACATCCGCTCGCTGGGCGGACTGCTCCAACTCATCAGCACCAAGGCCGGGTTGCGGCTGGCGGGCCTGTCCGAGGGCATGCACCTGTGGCAGGGCGGCACCTGGGAGTCCCTGCGCAAGCTGGTGCTGCGCTGCCTCGACGCCGACCCCGGACAGCGGCCGACGGCGGGCGAGATCGCCGACCTGCTGGCCCGCTACATCGCCCAGCACCGGACCCCCGGCGCACAGGCCGCCGCCGTACGGACCGGCGGGGGCACGCGCCCGGCGGCCCCGGTTCCGCTCACCGTGCCCCGGCCGGCCGGGGACCGCTCCGGCCCGCTCCCGCTGCGGCTGCCCCGCTTCGGCGCGGGCCGCCGGGAGATGGAGGCGCGCCTGGAGCGGCTGCGGGTTCCGCTGCCGTACAGCAGGCGGCTGACCCTGCTCGGCGCCTATCACTACAGCGGGCGGTCCACGACGACGGTCGCGCTGGGCTCGCTGCTCGCGACGGTGCGGGGCGAGCCCGTGCTGGCCCTCGACGGTGCCCCTTCGGAGGGCGCGCTCGACGAGTTCCTCCGCGACCGCAACCCGGGCACCGTGCGCGACCTCGCCGCCCTGCCGCCCCACCCGTCCTACGACGCCGTACGCGCGCTGGCCACACCGTTCGCGTCCGGCCTCGACGTGGTCGCCCACCGCTCGGGCCGCTACGGCCCGAACCCCCTGCACGCACAGGAGTACTCCCGCGTGCTGGAACACACCGCGCCCTACTACTCGTTCGTGCTCACCGACTGGTCGCCGCAGCGCCTGGACAGGTCGGCGGAGGTGGTCCTGGACCACACGGACCAGCTGATCCTGTGCTCCGGCACCGCCGACTGGTTCCTCGACGGGGCCGATCGCATGCTCGGCACGGTCCGGGAGCGAGGCCGCGGCCGCTTGGCCAACGAGGCGATCCTCGTGACCACCCAGCCCACCGGCAGCCAGACCGGCACGGGGCACCAGTACGCGGGCTTCGCCCGGCGGTTGGGCATCCGCCGGGACCGGATCGTGCACGTGCCCTTCGACAGCGCGCTGCGCACGACGCGCTGGGAGCTGGACCAGTTGCGGGTGGCGACGACGAACGCCCTGCTGGCCCTCGCGGAGCTGGTCGTGAGACCCGGGCCCGCCTGACCCACCGCACGACGAAGGTCCCCGGCCACCGCGTCGGCGGCCGGGGACCTTCGGGAGAAGACAGCTGCGGAACGTCAGATCAGGCCGAGCGAGCGGACCGCGTCGCGCTCCTCCTCGAGCTCCTTCACCGACGCGTCGATGCGCGCGCGGGAGAACTCGTTGATGTCCAGGCCCTGGACGATCTCGTAGACGCCGTCCTTCGTGGTGACCGGGAAGGAGGAGATGAGGCCCTCCGGGACGCCGTAGGAACCGTCGGACGGGATACCCATGGAGGTCCAGTCGCCGTCCGCCGTGCCGTTGACCCAGGTGTGGACGTGGTCGATGGCGGCGTTCGCGGCGGAGGCCGCCGAGGACGCGCCGCGGGCCTCGATGATCGCGGCACCGCGCTTGGCGACGGTCGGGATGAACTCCTCGGCCAGCCACTTCTCGTCGTTCACGGTCTCGGCGGCGTTCTTGCCGGCGACCGTGGCGTGGAAGATGTCGGGGTACTGGGTGGCGGAGTGGTTGCCCCAGATGGTCAGGCGCTTGATGTCGGCGACCGTGGTGCCGGTCTTCTTCGCGAGCTGGGTCAGCGCGCGGTTGTGGTCCAGGCGGGTCATCGCGGTGAAGCGCTCGGCCGGTACGTCCGGGGCGGCGGCCTGCGCGATGAGCGCGTTGGTGTTGGCCGGGTTGCCGACGACGAGGACCTTGATGTCGTCCGCGGCGTTGTCGTTGATGGCCTTGCCCTGCGGCTTGAAGATGCCGCCGTTCGCGGAGAGCAGGTCACCGCGCTCCATGCCCTTGGTGCGGGGGCGGGCGCCGACGAGGAGGGCGACGTTCGTGCCGGCGAAGGCGACGTTCGGGTCGTCCGTGATGTCGATGCCCTGGAGCAGCGGGAAGGCGGAGTCGTCGAGCTCCATCGCCGTGCCCTCGGCGGCCTTGAGCGCCGGGGTGATCTCCAGGAGACGCAGCTTGACCGGCACGTCCGCGCCGAGCAGCTGGCCGGAGGCGATGCGGAAGAGCAGGGCGTAACCGATCTGGCCGGCCGCGCCGGTGACGGTGACGTTCACGGGAGTGCGGGTCATGGCGTTCTCCGTTATGACAGCTGGCGGTGGGGCGGCACTGCCCCGGGGTGCTGGGACGTACAAATGATCGATCTCTTGGCGTCAAGAGATCCACCGGTCAGGCTATCGCGCATCCGGGATCGCGGACTGCCGGGTCCGTGTGGCCCACCCCACAACATCGGGACCGGGGCACGGAAAAGGCGGCCGTCCGGCTCGGGAGAGGAACACCGGACGACCGCCGTGGGGGGTACCGGGAATCCGGACTCCCGTGGGGGTACGGAACGCCTGCCCCGATCCCGGGCGGCCATTCCCCACGTTCACCGAATCCCCACATACGCGCCCCGCATGTCCTAGGTCGTGCACCCCTGCCGCCCCGACGCCAGCGTCACGCAGGCCCTCGCCTCGCCGGCGTCCTTCACGGCCACCATCGGGGTGTACGCGATCGCGTCACCGGCCGCCGTGATGCTGTCGCTCTCCTTGGCGGTCCCCGCGCTGACCTGTACGGAGTCCCCCGGGACACCCGCGGTGATACGGCCCCAGGCGGCGCCGCAGGTCTTGCTGTAGCGGACCTCGACGACGGTCGTGCCGACGGTCGCGGTCCTGGCGGTGGTCACCGCGCCCGCCTCCGTCGTGCACCCCATCGCCTCGGCGTCCTTGCCGGTGCAGCCCGCGCCCACGCACTTCACCCCGGCCGGCAGCTCGGGATCCGCACTGACGGACGGCGAGGCAGAGGTCCGCGCCGCGCTCGCCTTCTCGCCTCCGCCGTCATGGCGGGTGAACAGGAACACGGCCCCGATCACCACCAACGCCCCGACGACCCCGGCCCCGAACATCAACACCCGCCGCCTGGCCCCACCCGCACCGGCGGGCGGGACGGGTGGCGCGGGCTGAGCGGGTCCACCGGGCACCTCCGGCAGCCGCCCCGGCCGACCGTGGTGCCGCGCCCCCGAATCCCCGGCGATCCCCCACGAGTCGGCGCCCTTCGGCGGACCTTCCCGCACCTCAGAAGCACTGGCCGCTACGTCGCTGTCGGGCGCCGCCGGCTGGGGCGGCACCGTCGGGGACACTCCCGCCGGGCCCGCGATCCCCGGGGCCGCGACGAGACTCCCGCCGCCCTTGCGGGCCGCCTTGCCGCCGCTCTGCGCCTTGGCGCTGCTCCGGCTCTCCCCCAGCGCGTCCCGCGCCTGGGAGATCCGCAGCGCCTCCATGGTCAGGTCGTGCCGTGACTCCGAGCGGCTCCAGGCGCGTTCGGCGAGTTCCCACATCGTGGTCAGATGGATCGGACTGGTTCCGGTGACCTCGGCGAGGGCGACGATCGCGCCCTTCGGGGCGAGGAGCCGGCCGTTGAGGTAACGGTCCCAGGACGTCTTGCTGTAGCCCGTGCGGTCGGCCACCGCCGCGATGCTCAGGCCGCTGCGGTCCACCAGCCTGCGCAACTGGCCCGCGAACTCCCTGACCTGCGGATCGAGTTCATCCGACAAGGCCCTCCAACGAGGCATTGCTTCCCCCCTCTGCCCTGAATCGCCCACGCTAACGCGGTTGTTGGTCGAGTTCGTTGCATATACGCAAACTCGTCAATACATCAACACAAGGGTCACTACTCCCACAACAGCCGCGAGAAGCAGGAAAAGCAACAGCACCAACGCAAACCGGAGCAGCAGTCCACCGGGCCCCCGCTCCGGCTCCCCTGGCGGTGTGTCCCACCACGGCAGGGTCGGATCCTCCCGGTACTCGTCCGCGCCCTCGGCCCGCGCCGGCACCGACGCCGGGACCGTCTCCGGGCGGGGCCAGGCCTGGACCGCCAACTCCCAGCGCACACCGATGCGTTCGGCATCGACGCCGGCCACCCGGCACAGCGCGACGACGGCCTGCCGTGGCGGGGGCTGGGTGGCGTTGAGATAGCGGTGCCAGGAGGACTTGCTGTACGCGGTACGCGCGCCGAGCGCCACCAGGCTCAGCCCGGTGCGGTCCTTGAGGAGGCGCAACTGCTCCACGAAGTGCCGTACCTCCGCCGGAAGTTCGTCCGGCAGCGGCTGCCAGCCGCCCATCGCACCTCCCCGGCGTCCCCATATGCCCGCTCCGAGCGGAATGACGACATCGGTAGGGGAACGGTTCCCTCGTCGCCACGCGGTGCGGACCGCGTAGCGAAACGGTCACCTCCCTGCCACAGCGCGCCGACAGCCGTTGAACAGCGCGCTCACACCTCGGCACAGTGAACGCAGACGGCGGCGCGTCCTTGCTCGGGGGAGGGGACGGGCCGCCGTCGTGTGTCGTGAACTGCCGGGCGCCGGGCGCTAGTTGCTGTTGACCGTGTAGTGCAGCGTGTCCTTCAGGAACGGGATCGTCAGCCAGGGCTTCGGCTGCGCCATCAGCGCCAGCAGGACGATCGCGAGGCCGAGCACGCCGTAGGTGACGATGTCGGTGAAGCGGGAGCGGACGGCGAGCATGCCGACGCCGGGCATGACCCAGCGCAGGACGGCGCCGGCCAGCAGGGCGGCGCCGATCAGGAGCGTGCCGTAGCGGAAGACGTCGAAGGCCGTCAGGAGGAGGCCGAGGCCGACCGTGCCGAGGACGGCGAGGATCGGCCACTGGCGGGCCGGGGCCGGGGCGTCGCCCGGGGCGGCCCGGCCGCCGCCCTCGGGGCGGGCGGTGTCGCGGGTGAAGAGGGGGAAGCGGCGGGTGGTACGGCGCGGCCTGCCCTCGGCGTCGGGCGCGCTGACGGGGTCGGTGACCTCGATGTCGTCCATGGCGTCCGCGTCCTTACCGGTGTCGTTGCTCTCAGGCGACACTGCGCTCCGCCGCCTCGACCACGTTGACGAGGAGCTGGGCGCGGGTCATCGGGCCGACTCCGCCGGGGTTCGGGGAGATCCAGGCGGCGACTTCGGCGACGCCCGGGTGGACGTCTCCCACGATCTTGCCGTCGGCGTTCCGCGAGACACCGACGTCCAGGACGGCGGCGCCGGGCTTCACGTCCTCGGGGCGGATCAGGTGGGCGGAACCGGCGGCGGCGACGATGATGTCGGCGCGCCTGAGGTGCGCGGAGAGGTCGCGGGTGCCGGTGTGGCACTGGGTCACCGTCGCGTTCTCGCTGCGCCGGGTGAGCAGGAGGGGCATCGGGCGGCCGATGGTGATGCCCCGTCCGACGACCACGACCTCGGCGCCCTTGATCTCCACGCCGTGGCGGCGGAGGAGGGTGAGAACTCCGTTGGGGGTGCAGGGCAGGGGGGCGGGTTCGTTGAGGACGAGGCGGCCGAGGTTCATCGGGTGGAGGCCGTCGGCGTCCTTGTCCGGGTCCATCAGTTCCAGGATGCGGTTCTCGTCGATGCCCTTGGGGAGCGGGAGTTGGACGATGTAACCGGTGCAGGCGGGGTCGTCGTTGAGCTCGCGGACGACGGCCTCGATCTCCTCCTGGGTGGCGGTGGCGGGCAGTTCGCGCTGGATGGACGCGATGCCCACCTGGGCGCAGTCCCGGTGCTTGCCGGCGACGTACTTCTGGCTGCCGGGGTCGTCCCCGACCAGGACCGTGCCGAGGCCGGGCGTGACGCCCTTCTCCTTCAGCGCCGCCACGCGGGCGGTCAGATCGGACTTGATCGCGGCTGCGGTGGCCTTGCCATCGAGAATCTGGGCTGTCATGGGCCCATCCTCGCGGATGACGCCGTCATGGTTCCAATCCGGGTACCGAATGATCAGGATGTTGCACTTACACAACGCCTACGGAATGCAACTGGACAAAAAGTCGCCCCGAAGAGAACGATGAACGGCGCACCACCGCGGTAGGTGTTGGGGGGCAAACCGCTCATCTCGTGATGTACCTCCGCGCAACCCGCGTCGTCCCCGCAGTGCCAACGGAGGAAATCCCGTCATGAGTTACGACCCGAACAACCCCTACGGGCAGCAACCGCCGCAGAACCCCCAGCCGGGTTATGGCCAGCCCCAGGGCCAGCCGGGCTACGGTCAGCCGCAGGGTCAGCCGGGATACGGCTACCCGCAGGGCGCCCCCCAGGGTGTCCCGCCGCAGCAGGGCTACGGCTACCCGCAGCAGCCGGGCTACCCCGGTTACCCGCAGCAGGGTTACGGCGCCACCCCGCCGTACGCGAACTGGGGTCAGCGCTTCCTCGGCACGCTGGTCGACGGTCTCATCTTCCTGGTGCCGTACATCCTGATCATCGTGGGTCGTGGCAACGGAGCGCTGACGGCCGTCGGTTTCGTGCTCCTCCTCGGCCTCGCCATCTGGCAGCTGATCCAGGAGGGCAAGACCGGTCAGACCGTCGGCAAGAAGGCCCTGGGCATCCGTCTGGTGCGCGAGAACACCGGCCAGCCGCTCGGCATAGGCATGGCGTTCCTCCGCCGCCTCGCCCACTTCGTCGACTCCATCGCCTGCTACCTGGGCTGGCTGTGGCCGGCGTGGGACGCGAAGCGTCAGACGTTCGCGGACAAGATCTGCGGTTCGATCGTGATCCGCACGCAGTAACTCGCCTGATCGGCAGCGTCTTTCCCCGGGGCCGGGTCACCCACTACGTGGTGACCCGGCCCCGGCGCGTTTCTCCGTTCCACGGCAGGAAGGGCGGCGGCAGGACTGCGTTATCGTCGCGTACATGCCTGAACTGATCACACCCACAGGTCGACTCCATTCCTCATGGCTGGCGGCGCGTGACGAGTGGCCTCCGGGCGCCCACCAGGACGGGACCGGCCTGCGTCTGGCACCTGAGGCCGACCTCGACAGCCCCGAGGTCTTCTCGGTGTGGGTCGAGCGACTCCGTGAGCAGGCGGACAGGTCGGTTGCCGTGGGAGAGGGGCGCGTCCACGCCACCCACTGGTGGATCGTCGAGGACGACAGCTATCTGGGAGCCATCGACCTGCGGCACTACCTGAACGCTTTTCTGCTCGATGTCGGCGGGCACATCGGCTACAGCATCCGGCCCTCCGCCCGGAGACGCGGCCTGGCCACGTGGGCCCTCGGGGCGGTTCTCCCCGAGGCTCGTGCCTTCGGTCTGGATCGGGTCCTCGTCACCTGCGACGACGACAACGTCGGATCGGCGCGCAGCATCGAGCGCAACGGTGGCGTCCTGGAGGACGTCCGCACCACCGACGCGGGCGTCAAGCGCCGCTACTGGATCACTCCGTAGGCGGGCGGAGGCAGTCACCGGCCACGCCCGCGACGCTCTGCGGCGGATGTCAGGTGGTGTCACTCGGCGGCTGTCGGAACCCGGTTGAAGAGCCGTCCGGCCAGGTCCGCCCCGATGACGGCGCCGCCTGCGTCGCGGTCCCGCTCCGAACCAGCAGCAGCTCGGCGAACCGGCCGTTGACCGATCCGCCGTGCCCGACGGTGCGCACACCGTCCACGTCGTGCAGGAACCAGGCGATGCCGACGGCGGCACCGAGCGTGGAGCCGCGCAGCTCCACCGTCGGCTCCCGTGTCCGCAGCGCCAGGTCACCGCGGCCGAGGCGGAACCGGGCCCAGCACAGTCGGTCGGACACCGAGGACGCCGGGCCACCGCCCGGGTTGTCGCCGCGCGTGCCCTTCCCCGTCCTCGCGACCTTGAGCGTCCCCTCGCTGAGGTCGTGGCCCACGGCGAAGCGGCGGGTGACGGCCTGTCGGGCGGTGAAGACGCCGCCGGCCAGGCCGGGTTGCTCCAGGACGAGTGAGACGACGGCGGCCTCGTAGGTCGGGCCGGTGACGTTCTCGACGACCCGGCCGAGCAGATTGCGGCCGAGCCGGCGGTAGGAGGCACGCCCGCCGACCGGACCGGTCAGCGCCACCTCGGCGGCCGCGGTCGAGGCAGCCGTCCGGGCGGGGCGTCGGTACCCGACGGGCACCCGGCCCTCGTGGCGTCAGGATGATCACATCTGCGAACATGTCCCCGTCATCCACGCCGAGTCGCGCCCCGCGTGGCCATGCGCCCGCGCGAAGGAGAACAGCACCCCATGTCGCAGCCGCCACTGCCACCTCCCTCGCAAGGCCGGCCTCCGCAGCCGCCCCCGTACCCCCAGCAGGCCGGGCCGTATCAGCCCCCTCAGTCCTACGGCCCCTACCAGCCCCCTCAGCAGCCGCAGCCGGGCCCTCTGCCGCACGCTCAGAATCCTTATGCGCAGCCTCAGTTCCCGCCCCCGCCTCAGCAACCGCCCACCCGCAGCCGGCGCCTGCCGCTCGTGCTGTGCGCAGTGGCCGCCGTCCTGGCTCTCCTCGCCACCGGCACGGTCCTCATGCTCCGCGGCGACGACTCCACCCGCTCGGACGGCAAAACGAGCGCCACCTCCC
>NZ_JAENRY010000306.1 GCF_016612545.1 Streptomyces sp. MBT65
TGACCGCGCCGGTCTCCGGGTCGATACGGGGTGCGGAGGTGGCCTTGCCGTCGCGGGTGACGATGCCGGTCTGGCGGCCGTTCGGCAGCACGATCCAGCCGCCGTCGATCTTGGCGCCGCGCACCTTGGCCGTGGCGCGCCACAGGCCCGAGGGCTTGACGGCCTTGTCGGCGGTGAACGCGTACTTCCTGCCCTCGTCCTTGACGGTGCCGAGGATCTTCTTGCCCTGCTGGAGCTTGCCGTCGAGTACGGCGCCGTTCGGGGCGGTGAGCTTCATGGTGCCGTCGTCCTCGACGGGGCCCCTGAGCCAGGCCTCCTTGTAGCGGCCGTCGCAGAAGTAGGCGACCGCCTTGCCGTCCCGGATCGACACGGCGACCGAGGCGGTGTCGTCGTCGGTGCGGCCCGCGTAACTGGCGTTCGGGACGGGGGACTTCGACGGGGTCGGGCTCGGGTTGACCGTCGGTTTCTGGGTCGGTGACGCGTTCGCCGACTTCTTCGGTGACGCCGACGGTGATGCCTCGCTGTACGAGGACGACGCCGTCTTCGTCCCCGACGTCGCGTTGAGCGTCAGCATGAACAGGCCCAACACCAGACCCGCCAGAAGAGTGAGCAGTGGTCCCGGACGTTTCATGACTGTCCTCCCCCGAGGCGAGCTTCCAGCCCATGACAGCGGACTCGGGGCCGTGGGTAAAGAGGCATACGGGGATGATCTCACCCCAAGTAGCGGAACGGGATGATTCGGGTGACATTGGCAGGGTTCGAGGCTGGGCCCCGACCAGCGGCCGGCCGCTCTCGAAAGGTGCGACCCATGGCGGGCAACGATCTCGGCAGTCTGCTCGGCGGTCTCCTGGGCGGAGGGGGAACAGGGGGCCGGAGCGGTTCCAGCGGGAACATCCTGGGCGCGCTGCTCGGGGCCCTCGGCGGTGGCGGCAGCGGTGGCGGCGCCAACGGAGGCAATCCGCTGGGCGGGCTCCTGGAGATGCTCACCAAGTCCGGGCTGGCCGAGCAGAAGGACTCCTGGGTCGGCACCGGCGAGAACAAGTCCGTCACCGGCGCCCAGATCCAGGAGGCGCTGCCCGACGGGACCCTGCAGAAGGTCGCCGAGCAGGCCGGCGTCACCCCGGAACAGGCCGCGAGCGACCTCGCGCAGACGCTGCCCCAGGCCGTCGACAAGCTCACCCCGGGCGGACAGGTGCCCCAGGCCGCCTCGCTGGAGGAACTGGTCCGGCAACAGTCCCTGTGACCGTCTCGGTGGGCGGGCGCCGCGCACCGGTGCCGGGCGGGCTGACTACGCTGGACGGACCAAGAGCCGTACATCAGCGAGGAGCAGAGCCGTGGCGGTACGAGCGGTCCGGGGCGCCGTCCAACTGGACAGGGACGAGGCCGGCCACATGGACGAGCAGGTCGGGGCGCTGCTCACCGCCGTCCTGGAGCGGAACGGCCTCACCGCCGACGATCTGATCAGCGTCTGGTTCACGGCCACGCCCGATCTGCACAGCGACTTCCCGGCCGCCGCCGCCCGCAAGCTCGGCAGCGCCTTCGCGGACGTGCCGCTGATCTGCGCGCAGGAACTGGACATCGCGGGTGCCATGCCCCGCGTGGTCCGGATCCTCGCGCACATCGAGTCCGACAAGCCCCGCGCCGACATCACGCATGTGTACCTCGGTGCCGCGGCCGCCCTGCGCAAGGACATCGCCCAGTGAGGACCGCGCTCGTCATCGGCACCGGGCTCATCGGTACGTCCGCCGCGCTCGCCCTCGTCTCACGCGGTGTGGTCGTCCACCTCGCCGACCACGACCCCGAGCAGGCCCGTACGGCCGCCGCGCTGGGCGCCGGCACCGACGAGGCCCCGGACGCTCCCGTCGACCTCGCGATCGTCGCCGCTCCGCCCGCGCTGGTGGCCGGGGTGCTCGCCGACGCGATGCGGCGGGGGGTGGCCCGGGGGTACCTCGATGTGGCCAGCGTGAAGGGTGGTCCGCGGCGGGAGTTGGAGGCGCTGGGCCTCGACCCGTCGGTGATGTCGAGGTACATCGGCTCGCATCCCATGTCCGGGCGGGAGAAGTCGGGGCCGCTGGCTGCGAGCGGAGATCTCTTCGAGGGCCGGCCCTGGGTGCTGACGCCCACCCGTGACACGGACACCGAGGTGCTGAACCTCGCGCTGGAGCTTGTCTCGCACTGTCGTGCGGTGCCGGTCGTCATGGATGCGGATGCGCACGACCGGGCTGTCGCGCTGGTCTCCCATATGCCGCATCTGGTGTCCAGCATGGTCGCGGCGCGGCTGGAGAACGCCGAAGAAGCTGCCGTACGGCTGTGTGGGCAGGGGATTCGGGATGTGACCCGGATCGCCGCGTCCGATCCCCGGATGTGGATCGACATCCTGTCCGCGAACCCCGGGCCGGTCGCCGATCTGCTCACCGATGTCGCCGGGGATCTGGAGGAGACGGTGCGGGCGCTGCGGGCGTTGCAGTCCGCCGACGACGTCAAGCGGGGGGAGGGCGCCGCCGGTATCGAGGACGTGCTGCGGCGGGGGAACGCGGGGCAGGTCCGGGTTCCCGGCAAGCACGGGTCCGCTCCGCGGGTCTACGAGGTTGTCGCCGTGCTGATCGATGACCAGCCTGGGCAGCTTGCGCGGATCTTCGCGGATGCGGGGATGGCGGGGGTCAATATCGAGGATGTGCGGATCGAGCACGCTACGGGGCAGCAGGCGGGGCTTGTGCAGTTGATGGTGGAGCCGAAGTCTGTGCCGGTTCTGACGGCGGGGCTTCGGGAGCGGGGCTGGGCGATCCGGCAGTAGGTGCGCGGCGTGGGCGTGACCGTCCCTGGGGGCTCCGCCCCCAGACCCCCGATCGGCCCTGAAGGGGCCTCGTCCTCAAACGCCGGACGGGCTGGATGTTGGCGGCCTGTGTCGGAGAGGCGCCGGACGGGCTGGATGTTGGCGGCCTGTGTCGGAGAGGCGCCGGACGGGCTGAATATTGCCGGTCCTCGCTGAAAAGGTGCCGGCCCGCGCTGAAGGCGCCCGTCTCACCGAAACCGTGCGCACCGGTGTCCACAAGGCGCGGCCGGACGAGTGACGCGCACCCAGTAACCTTGTCCGGGGTGCACTCGTACCCCCACCCCGCTCACCACCCCGCACCAGGAAGGTGTCCTCCCGTGGAAAACGGCGCCGCCCGGACCGCCCCGGCAGTGATTGTCGCCATCGACGGCCCCTCCGGCACGGGCAAGTCGAGCACGTCGAAGGCCGTGGCCGCGCAGCTCGGGCTGAGCTATCTGGACACCGGGGCCCAGTACCGGGCGATCACCTGGTGGATGGTGAGCAACGGGATCGACATCACCGACCCCACCGCGATCGCCGCCGTCGCGGACAAGGCGGAGATCGTCTCCGGCACGGACCCGGCGAACCCGACGATCAGCGTCGACGGCGTGGACGTGGCCGGTCCGATCCGTACGCAGGAGGTCACCTCCAAGGTCAGCGCGGTGAGCGCGGTGCCCGAGGTGCGGGCGAAGATCACCGAGTTGCAGCGGTCGCTGGCCGCCGGCGCCGAGCGGGGGATCGTCGTCGAGGGGCGGGACATCGGCACGACCGTGCTGCCCGACGCCGACCTGAAGATCTTCCTCACCGCGTCCCCGGAGGCGCGGGCCGCCCGCCGCAGCGGTGAGCTGAAGGGCGCCGACGTCCAGGCCACCCGCGAGGCGCTGCTCAAGCGGGACGCGGCCGACTCCTCGCGCAAGACCTCGCCGCTCGCGAAGGCGGACGACGCGGTCGAGGTGGACACCTCCGACCTCACGCTCCAGCAGGTCATCGAGTGCGTCGTCACCCTCGTCGAGGAGAAGCGGGCAGCGAAGTGACCGCACCTACGGAGCGCGGCGCCGAGGTCGGGCGGCGCATCGGCGTCGGCCTGATGTACGGGCTGTGGAAGCCGCGCGTGCTGGGTTCCTGGAAGGTTCCCGCGACCGGCCCGGTGATCCTCGCCGTCAACCACTCGCACAACATCGACGGCCCGATGGTCATCGGTGTGGCGCCGCGGGCTTCGCACTTCCTGGTAAAGAAAGAGGCGTTCGTGGGGCCGCTCGGGCCCTTCATGCGCGCCGTCGGGCAGGTCGAGGTGGACCGGTCGACCGCCGACCGTACGGCCGTCACCCGGGCGCTCGACATCCTGAAGAACGGCGGGGTCCTCGGGATCTTCCCCGAGGGCAGCCGCGGCGAGGGCGACTTCGCCGCACTGCGCGCAGGGCTCGCCTACTTCGCGGTCCGCAGCGGCGCCCCGATCGTGCCGGTGGCCGTGCTGGGCAGCTCGGAGAAGCGCGGCCGACTGATAAAGGCGCTGCCCCCGCTGCGCTCCCGCGTCGACGTCGTCTTCGGCGACCCGTTCGACGCGGGCGACGGCTCCGGCCGCCGTACCCGCAAGGCACTGGACGAGGCGACCGAGCGGATCCAGAAGCAACTGGCCGCCCACCTGGACAGTGCCAGGCGCCTCACCGGGCACTGAGAGACACTTGAGTAGTGGATCACCCGAAATCCGGGGGTTCCACCGATCACCACGATGAACGAGGTACCGACTTCATGAACGACCAGATCCAGCCCGACGGCTCCGGCGAGGAGCACGAGCACGGGGCGCTCGGCGACGCCGAGTACGCGGAGTTCATGGAGCTCGCCGCCGTAGAGGGCTTCGACATCGAGGACGTCGAGGGGGCCATCGGCGAAGCCGGGCACGGGCCGCTGCCCGTCCTTGCGGTTGTCGGCCGGCCGAACGTCGGCAAGTCGACTCTCGTCAACCGCATCATCGGGCGGCGGGAAGCCGTCGTGGAGGACAAGCCCGGTGTCACCCGCGACCGTGTGACGTACGAGGCCGAGTGGGCCGGGCGGCGCTTCAAGGTCGTCGACACCGGCGGCTGGGAGCAGGACGTCCTCGGCATCGACGCCTCCGTGGCCGCGCAGGCCGAGTACGCGATCGAGGCCGCCGACGCGGTCGTCTTCGTCGTCGACGCCAAGGTCGGCGCCACCGACACCGACGAGGCGGTCGTACGACTGCTGCGCAAGGCCGGCAAGCCCGTCGTGCTGGCCGCCAACAAGGTCGACGGTCTCAGTGGTGAGTCGGACGCGGCTTACCTGTGGTCCCTCGGGCTCGGCGAGCCGCACCCCGTCTCCGCGCTGCACGGGCGCGGCACCGGCGACATGCTGGACGCCGTCCTGGAGGCACTGCCGGAGGCGCCCGAGCAGCTCTTCGGGACCGCGGTCGGCGGACCGCGCCGGATCGCCCTCATCGGCCGGCCGAACGTCGGCAAGTCCTCGCTGCTGAACCGGGTGGCGGGCGAGGAGCGCGTCGTCGTCAACGAGATCGCGGGCACGACCCGTGACCCGGTCGACGAACTGATCGAACTCGGCGGTATCACCTGGAAGTTCGTCGACACGGCGGGCATCCGCAAGCGCGTCCACCTCCAGCAGGGCGCCGACTACTACGCCTCGCTGCGCACCGCCGCCGCCGTCGAGAAGGCGGAGGTCGCGGTCATCCTGATCGACGCCTCCGAGTCCATCTCGGTGCAGGACCAGCGCATCGTCACGATGGCCGTCGAGGCGGGCCGCGCGATCGTGCTGGCCTTCAACAAGTGGGACACCCTCGACGAGGAGCGCCGCTACTACCTGGAGCGCGAGATCGAGACCGAGCTCGCCCAGGTCGCGTGGGCGCCCCGGGTGAACGTCTCGGCGCGCACCGGCCGCCACATGGAGAAGCTGGTCCCGGGCATCGAGACCGCGCTGGCCGGCTGGGAGACCCGCGTCCCGACGGGCCGCCTGAACGCCTTCCTCGGCGAACTCGTCGCAGCCCACCCGCACCCGGTCCGCGGCGGCAAGCAGCCCCGCATCCTCTTCGGCACCCAGGCCGGCACCAAGCCCCCGCGCTTCGTCCTCTTCGCCTCCGGCTTCATCGAGGCGGGCTACCGCCGCTTCATCGAGCGCCGCCTGCGCGAGGAGTTCAGCTTCGAGGGCACCCCGATCCACATCTCGGTCCGCGTCCGCGAGAAGCGCGGCAAGAAGAAGTAGCCGTCGCCGTAAGGCTGTTCGACGACACGGCTTTTCTACGACGAGGAGGGCGGCCCCTGTTGACCAGGGGCCGCCCTCCTCGTGTGCGTGCCGCGTCAGATTCCTCGGCGTGGGCCGGGCGGCAGGGCCGGGATGTGGTGCATCCCGGTGTGGCCGTGCTGCTGCTGCCCGATGTGACCGAGCTGCCCGACGCGCTGCCACTGCGACTGCTGCCGGGCGGTGTAGGCGCCCGCGCTGTACGCGCTGTACGAACCTCCGCCGAACGAAACCCCGCCGAACGACCCGCCGTTGAACGAGCTCCCGCTGAACGAGCCCGTGCCGTGCGGACTGTGCCCGAAGGCGGTGAAGCCCAGCTCCTCCTCGCCGCTGCGGTCACCCGGCAGCGAGCGGAAGGTCTTGACCCACTCCGAGTAGAGCCGGTCGTAGATCGGCGTGGCCGAGGGACCGCCGGAGCCGTCCCGGTCCGATCGCGAGGACGGGATCGGCTGGTACGGCCGGCTGCGGGGAACGTCGTAGGTGTGCACGTATGTCCAAACGACGGGTCACCTGAAGGGATGCGGTTCAGGTGCCCGCGAGCGGCAGCGCGGAGCCGACCAGCTTGCCGTTGGCCGCGGCCTTGTCCAGCGCGCTGCGCAGCAGATCCTCGCGGGGCTGGCGGCCGATCGAGCCGACCGGAGCCGCGAACATCAGCACCTGCTGGTGCTTGTTGGCGGCGGCCCGCCAGCTGTCGGTGACCTGGAGGGGCTGGTGCGCCTGCCACCAGGCCACCGGGGAACCGCCGTTGGCGCTCGGCTGGAGTACCGCGTGCAGCTGGCCCGCGGCGAGCAGCACCGACCAGCCGTGCAGCACGGGCGGCACGGTGGTGATCTCGCTGAGCGGCATGAAGCCCTGCTCGATCAGCAGCGGCAGGAAGTCGTCCCCGACGTCGGTCGAGCCGGGCCGCACGATGGGCGCGGTCGGCTCGACCACCAGGGCGGGGTGCAACTCCCCCGAGATCAGGACGAGTCCGCTGGTCACCCCGAGCACGGCCTGCTCGGGTACGGCCTTGTCCGGTGCGCCGGCCGGGGCGTGCGTGTTGCCGCTGATCGAGCGGACGGCGCCCTGCAACTGCTCCTCGGTGACCTGGACGATCTGCGAGGGCAGGCAGGTGGCGTGGGCGAAGGCGAGGACGGCGGTCTCGTCGCCGATGAACAGGACGGTGCTGGTGCGCTCCTGATCGGAGTCGCCCTGGGTGCGGCACGACGTGCAGTCGTAACTGCCCGGGGCGTTGTCTCCGGCGAGCAGCCGGTCGGCTTCTTCGTCGCCGATCTCGGCGCGTACGTCGTCGCTGACGTCGAGCATGCGCGGCACGGGTGGCTCCCTCGGAATGCGGTGCCCGGTGGGTCCCGGGCTCATGAAGAAGACAACGGAGGATCTGTGGCGGGAGTCACGCTCCAGCGCGGACCGAATCGAACCGACCGACGCGGACGGTCACGGTCGGTACGGAATCGGACACTCCATGTCAACTCTGTGAAAGGTCAAGGGAGTTGGTCGCGTGAACCGGGTCACAGCGCGTGTCGGCAACTGGTCGAAAAATCGTGAAATCAGCGAATGTAGTGGGTGGCCGAAAAATGCCGATACCCGCGGTAACAGTCAACTGGCCTGCGGGGACGGGCAGTTGGTCGACATCGGCTCGCCGACCTCCGTACATTCCTCCGCCGTGTGCAACGAGCACCGCTCGGGTACGTCCGCCGGCCGAACAAGCCAGCAAGCAGCACCACTTCCGGCGGACGGGGAGGAGCGCGAGGACCACGTGGATGCGTGGGAGCCGCGCACCGCCTTGGGGGACCCCGTGTCGTTGGAGAGGGAACTACATGTCCGAATGTGCCGATACCACTCGCGAGAACGCTCCTGAGACCCACCGCAAGGGTCAAGCGCGTACGACGGCGGTCCTCGCCGGGGCGGCCCTGCTCGCCCCGCTCGGACTGCTGGCCGCAAGCGGCAACGCCGCGGCGGCCGACAGCGGAGTGTGGGACCGCATCGCCCAGTGCGAGAGCGGCGGCAACTGGCACATCAACACCGGCAACGGCTACTACGGAGGACTCCAGTTCTCCGCCGGCACCTGGCGCGCCTACGGCGGCTCGGCCTACGCGGCCACCGCGGACCAGGCCTCCAGGTCAGCGCAGATCGCCGTCGCCACCAAGGTCCAGCACGCCCAGGGCTGGGGTGCCTGGCCGGTCTGCTCGGTCAGGGCCGGAGCGGGCGGCAGCGCACCCGCGGTCTCTTCGGGCACGGTGACCGAGAAGTCCACGAAGAAGACCACCGAGTCGACCAGGTCGGCCGGCGGGTCGACGCAGAAGAAGTCGACCCAGAAGGCGACCCCGTCGAAGCCCGCGAAGACGCCGGCCCGCGGGACGAACAACGCCTCACGCGGCACGACCCGCGGCGACTACACCGTCCGCGAGGGCGACACCCTCAGCGCCATCGCGGCCGAGCACGGGACCACCTGGCGGAAGATCTACGCCGCCAACAGGTCCGTCATCGGCGCCGACCCCGATCTGATCATCCCCGGGCAGCAGCTCGACCTCTGAGCCGAACCGCTCCCCGTGCCCGCCCCCGCCCGGTCCGTCGACCGGGTGGGGGCCTGCCCGTCACCGCTCCCGTTCGGCCGCCTCGCCGCCGAACACGACGGCCCCGCGCCGCAGTTCGTACACGAGGGCGACCCGCCCGCGCAGCACGGGCGGCAACCGCTGCTCGGCCACGACCACGCAGGCGTCCAGCCCGCCCAGCAGTTCGTACGTGTGCGCCGCGACCGCGGGCGACATGCCCTGCGCCGGTTCGTCGACGAGCACGACGCGTGCGCGGGCCAGCAGGGCGCGGGAGAGGGCCAGCATGCGTTGCTCACCGCCGGACAGGGTGCCGGCCCGGCGGGGGAGGAGAGGGCGGAGCCGGGGGTAGGCGTCTAGGGCGAAGTCGTGGTCGGACGAGGCCAGTTCGAGGTTCTCGCGCACGGTGAGGGACCCGAACACGGCCTGCCGGTCCGGCACCAGACACAGTCCCCGGCGCGCTCGTTCGTACGCGGGCATACGGGTCACATCGGCGCCGTCCCACACCACCGCGCCGCCCGACAGCGCGACCGTACCGGCGAGCGCCCGCAGCGCGGTCGTACGGCCGGAGCCGTTGCGGCCCAGCAGGACGGTGAGGCCGTGGGCGGGGGCGGCGAGGGTGACGCCGTGCAGGGCTTCGAGGGGGCCGTAGCGCACGCGCGCGTGGCGCAGGGCGATGGTCATGCGGGGCGCTCCCTCGCCGGCGGGGTGTCGAGGACGCGACCGGGCGGTCCGGAGGCGACGATGCGGCCCGCCGCCATCACATGGACCACGTCGGCGAGGTCGGCGACCAGATCGAGGTCGTGCTCCACGACGAGCAGGGCGGTGCCCTCGGCGGCCAGCGCCCTCAACACCACGGTCAGCGCGGCCACTTCGGCGGTGTCGAGACCGGCGGCCGGCTCGTCGAGCAGCAGCACCCGCGGACTCCCGGCGAACGCCCGCGCCAGCTCGACCCGGCGCAGCGTCCCGGTGGGCAGCCCGGCGGCGGGCAGCGACCGTACGCCCCCGCCGAGCCCGAACAACCGCAACGCCCGCTCCACGGCGGCGGGTTCGGCGACCCGCCCTTGCTCGGCCCCCACGCGCACGTTCTCGGCGACGGTCAACGAGGGGAAGACGGCGAGCTGTTGAAAGGTCCGGGCGACCCCGAGCCGCGTACGCGCATGCGCGGGCAGCCGGGTGATGTCCCGCCCGTCCAGCCGAACCCGCCCCCGCACGGGCCGCACGGTCCCGGCCAGACAGTGGAACAGCGTGCTTTTCCCGGCCCCGTTGGGCCCGACCACAGCGGCGACCTGCCCACCCCGCACAACGAGATCGACTCCGTCGAGCACGGCGAAACCGCCGTAACCGGCGTACAGGGTATGGGCGGTGAGGACGGGTGGGGCGGGTGGTGTGCGTGCCGGGGCAGCCTGTGACGCGGGCTCGGGAAGAAGCGTCTTCTCGGGCAGCCGCGTGGGCTCGGGCGGACGCGCAACACCTGTGCGGCCGGCCGCTGTTGAGCCGGTCCGCGCACCCACCACCCGCAGCCTCCGCCGCACCCCCACCCCCAACGGAGTGAGCCGTGCCCTCCGTCGTTCTGTCGCCGCGCGGAGCGCCTCGTGCGGGCCCCCGGGGAACCGGCCCACGTACACCGCCAGTACGCCGATCAGGGCCGCCGCCACTCCGCCGCGCGCCCCGGCGTCCAGTCCGACCAGGAGGGCCGCGGCCGTCAGGGCGCCGAGGGGGCTGTCGGCGCCCAGGACGATCACCGCGGCGAACCAGAGGAGGCCGCGGACGGGGTCGTAGGCCGAGGGGTCGAAGGCGCGCAGGCCCATGCCGAGCAGGCCGCCGCCCAGCGCGGCCAGGGCGGCGCCCGTGACGAAGGCCAGGAGTTTCAGGGACGGGACCTGGACGCCCGCCGCGGACGCGCCCGCCTCGTGGTCCCGCATCGCCGCGAGGGCGCGGCCCGTGCGGCCCCGGCGCAGGGCGTGGGTGACCAGCAACGCCCCCACCAGGAGGGCGAGTTCGAGGACGTAGTACGCGCGGTCCCCCTCGAAGCCGGACGGGCGGGCCAGGGACAGGCCCGACGTGGCGTACGGCTGGGCGAAGACGAAGCGGCTGACCCCGACGCCGACCGCGAAGGTCGCGAGGGCGAGCGACAGGCCCTGGCGGCCGATCGCGGGCCAGCCCGTCAGCAGGCCCAGGGGTGCCACCAGGAGGACGGCCGTCGCGAGCGCGGCCAGTTCCGGGAGGCGGGGGAGCCCCGGGAAACGGCCCGCCGCCAGCAGCGCCGTGAACAGCGCGCCCAGGCCCGCGTACGCCGCCTGCCCCAGCGAGAGCTGCCCGCCGCGCCCGGTGACCACCACCAGGGACAGCAACACCACACCCAGCGCCGGTACTTGGACCGAGGTGTGCAGGTCCGAGCCCGCCAGGCCGAGGGGGAGCAGGAACAGCACCGCGGCCACGATCCAGGCGCCGGGAGGCGTCCGGGCGCGCACTCCGGCCGTGCGGGGGAGGGCGCCACGGGAACCGAGCCCGGGCAAGGCCAGCGCTGCCACCAGGAGCGCCACCACGAACAGGTTCGCGCCCACCGACTGCACCAACTGCCCACCCCGGCCCGGCAGATGGAACCGCGTCAACTGGCTCTGCCCGACCCCGATCCCCAGCGCCACCACCACCGCGACCGGCAGACTCCGCATCCGCGCGGCCACCGCGACCGCCACCACCTCCATGACGAGCAGCGGCAGACCGTACGGGTCCAGGCGCACGGACGGGGCGAGCAGGACGCCCGTCAGGCCCGCCGTGAAGGAACCGAACGCCCAGCCCGCCGCCGCCACCCGGTCCGCGTCCACGCCCGCCAGCAGCGCGAGTTGCCGGTCGTCCACCACCGCCCGCAGCTCCCGCCCGAACCGCGTCCGGCGGATCACCGCCCCGACCCCGGCGGCGAGGACGACCACCACCGCCAACTGCCCCCAGGGATCGGCCGACACGAGCTCCGGCGCGTCGTCCCGCGCCCCCTGCCCCCACACCAGCGCCGCCCCGCCGACCAGCAGCACGAACACCCCGATGGACGCCACC
>NZ_JAENRY010000307.1 GCF_016612545.1 Streptomyces sp. MBT65
GCCGGAGGTGTAGTAGACGGAGACCAGATTGTTCCCGGTGACACCACTGTCGGGTGCGGCCGGTGACGACTCAGTGAGCGTGCGAGGACCGCAGTCCAGAACCGTCAACGCTCCGCCCCCGCTGGCCGCGAGCAGCTCGGCACGCTGCGCATCCACGCAGACCACGGGCGCTCCCGCATCCGTCAGTAGCCTGACGGCACGGCCGACCGGAAGATCGGGGTCGAGCGGGAGGAACGCGCCGCCCGCCTTCACGATCGCCAGTAGGGTCACCGTCATTTCCACGGACCGGTCCATCCACAGGCCCACCGGAACGTCCGCACCGACCCCCACGGCCTGCAACCGTGCTGCCAGATGGTTGGCGCGGCCGGTCAACTCCCCGTAGGACAGGGTGGTTTCGGAGTCCGTGACCGCCGTGGCATCCGGGGTCGCCGCGGCGACGCCGTCCACCAGATCGCCCAGCAACCCCTCCGGGAACACCACCGACTCACCCAACCCGCCGCCGTACGGCTGACGTTCGTGGTCCGCCGCGTCGCCGGGTTCCAGCTCGATGCGGTCCATGGGTCGGGCTGGCTCGGCGACCGCCGACCGCAGCAGGGTGATGTACCGGTCCACCATGCGCCGCATCGTGTCCTCGTCGAACAGCGAGGAGGCGTACTCCCAGATCAGCGTGATCCGGTCGCGGTCCGGGTGGTCCTCACGGCCCGCGCGCTGCTGTGCCCGCGGCACCACCACGATGTTCATGTCCATCTTGGACGAGCCGTTGTGCCGCTCCAGGACGGTGCCCCGCACACCCCCGAACTCCAGGTCCGGGACGATGGCGTTGTGGAAGCTGAACATCACCTGGAACAGCGGGTTGATGGACGGCACCCGGGGCGGTGCCACGGCCTCCACCAGTCGGTCCAGCGGTACGTCCTGCCAGTCCGAGGTCTCCACCAGTACCTCGTGCACCCGCTGTCGCAGACCGTCGAAGTCCGGGGAACCCGAGGTGTCGAGCCGTAGCGGCAGGGTGTTCACGACCATGCCCAGCATGCGTTCGGTCTCCGCGAGCCGGCGGTTGGCGGCACCCGTGCCCACCACCAGGTCGCTCTGGCCCGAGTAGCGGCTCAGCAGGGCGGCGAAGCCCGACAGCATGGAGGCGAACAGCGTCACCCCCGACCGCTCGCTCGACTCCCTGAGCGCACGGCTCAGTTCGGTCGGTAGCTCCACCCGTAGGGCCGCGCCGTGGAACGACGGGACGCGCGGTCGCGGCCGGTCCGTCGGCAAGTCGAGGACCAGCGGGGCATCCTTCAAATGGCTCTGCCAGTAGTCCAGATGACGGTCCAGCACCTCGTCGCGCATCCAGGCGCGCTGCCAGGCGGCGAAGTCGGCGTACTGGATGGGCGGTTCGGGCAGCGGCGACGGCCGGCCGGCCGCCAACTCCGGGTAGATCGCGCGGATCTCGTCGAGGAGCACACCGAACGACCAACCGTCGTGCACGAAGTGGTGCTCCACCTGGACGAGGGTGTGGTCGTCGGGCGCGTGCCGGATCAGCAGCCAGCGGGCCAGCGGCGGGTCGGTCAGCTCGAAGGGACGGCGGATCGTGTCCCGTACGACCTCCTCGGTACGGCGCTCCCGATCCTCCTCCAGCACGTCCTGGAGGTCGACCACGGGCACCCGGACAGCCCTCGGGGGGCGGAACTCCTGCACCGGGAGGCCGTCGACCGTGGAGAACGCCGTACGGAAGATCTCGTGCCGGCGGACCACCTCGGTGATCGTGGCGCTCAGCGCCTCCGTGTCCAGCGGTCCGCGCAGCCGGATGGTGGCCTGGGCGTTGTAGGCGAGGTTGCCGGGGGAGAGCTGCTCCAGGAACCAGATCCGCTCCTGGGGGAAGGACAGCGGCAGCGGCCGGTCCCGGGGGACCCGGACCACCGGCGGCAGCGGCGGCGCGTTGCGGCCGAGCCGGTCCAGCTCGGCGGCCATCCCGGCCACTGTGCGCTCCTCGTAGATGCTCGATATCGGCAACTCGGTGCCGAACTCCGAACGCACCCGCGCCGCGAGGCGCCCCGCGAGCAGCGAGTGTCCGCCCAGCAGGAAGAAGTCGTCGTCGACGCCGACCTCGTCGATGCCGAGGAACTCGGCGGCGATCTCGGCGAGTCGGCGTTCGGTTTCGGTCCTGACCTTCGGCCCGCCGTCGCCCAGGCCCAGCGACGCGCGGTCCAGGGCGGGCAGTGCGGCCCGGTCGAGCTTGCCGTTGGGCAGCAGCGGCAGCCGGTCGATCACCGCGATGGACGGCACCATGAAGTGCGGCAACCGTTCGGCGGCGAAGCCGCGCAGCTCCAGGGGCCCGGCCGACGGTGCCACGACATAGCCGACCAGCCGGTCCTCGTCGCCGATCCGGCCCACCACGACGGCGACGTCCTGGACGGCGGGGTGCTCGCGCAGCACAGCGGCGATCTCGTCCGGCTCGATGCGGAAGCCGTTCAGCTTGACCTGCTGGTCGATGCGGCCGAGGAAGTCCAGCTCGCCGTCCGGAGTCATCCGCACCAGGTCGCCGGTGCGGTAGGCCTGCTCGCCCGGGGCGTCCGGGTCCGGCACGAAACGGTCGGCGGTCAGCGCCGGCCGCCCGATGTACCCGCGGGCCACTCCCTCGCCGCCGACGACCAGTTCACCCGGCTCACCGGGCGGCACCGGACGCAGCGACTCGTCCAGGACGTGGAGGCGGACGCCGTCGATGGCCCGGCCGATGACCGGCTTGCCGCCGCCCGGCTCGGTCCGGGACACCGAGGCCCACACGGTGGTCTCGGTCGGGCCGTACGCGTTGAACATGGCACGGCCCGGCGCCCACCGGTCGACGAGCTGCTGGGGCAGCGCCTCACCGGCGCAGACGATCGTCTCCAGGTACGGCAGCTCCCGCTCCGGCACCATGGCGAGCACGCTCGGCGGGAGCGTGATGTGGGTGATCCGGGTGTCGGCCAGGAAGTCGCCGAGCCCAGGGCCGTACAAGACGTCTCGGCGCGGCGGCAGGACCAGCGTGGCGCCCGAGCACAGCGCCATGGCCAGTTCGAAGACGGAGGCGTCGAAGCTGGGCGAGGCGAACTGCAGGACCCGGTGACCCGCGTGCACCGTGAACGCGGTCCGCTGGGCGTCGGCCAGGTTGGCGAGTCCACGCTGGGTGAGGGTGACGCCTTTGGGGCGGCCGGTGGACCCGGAGGTGTAGATGACGTACGCCGGGGACTCCGGGCGCAGCCGGGGCAGCGGGACGGGCTCGGTGGCCGGGGTGTCGTCCGCCGGGTCCGCCAGGGGCACGCCGAGACTGCGCAGCCACTCGGGGGCGGTCGCGTCGGCGACGACCAGCGCGGCGCCCGAGTCACGGACCATGTACGACAGCCGGTCGGCCGGGTACGAGGGGTCAAGCGGCAGCCAGGCGGCGCCGGCGCGGGCGACGGCCAGGACCGACGCCACGAGGTCGAGGGACGGTTCCAGGAACACGCCGACGGTCGCGCCGGGACCCACGCCGAGGGACCGCAGCCGGGCGGCCAGTTCGGCGGCACGGGCGTCGAGTTCGGAGTACGTCAGGTGCCGGTCGCCGAGCTCTGTCGCGGGCCGGTCGGGGGTCGCGGCGACCTGCCGGAGGAACTTGTCGAGGAAGTGTCCGGAATCTGCTGGTGTCACGGAATTCTCCATGAGGGCGGTGACGGACGGGAGGTGACCGAGGAGCGGGCGATGACCGGGGCCGACCGGGGGTCGGCCGGTGGCCGGTCCGTCGTCGCGGCTGCCCCGCTTCGGCGGTTGCGGGCAGACGTGGGCGCACGTCCGGGAGGGACGGGACAGGGAGGATGTGTACGCGCTGGATGCGCGGTGCGGGGGAGGGCGATCATCGATCGGTGTGGTGACACTAACTGCGCCAGGACAGCCAAAACGGCACTGTCACAAGCACTTTGAGCGGCACTTCGCGGTACGCGTTGTGCCACTCACCCCTCCCGGCACGCCGCAGGCAAGGTCCCGCAGGGCAGTCGATCCGCACCGACTTCGCCGGCGGCTCCACGCCGTCCTCGACCGGCTCTCCCGCCGGAGCCGGTGGCTGTCGCATTCCGACGGAAGGACCATCACCTCCGCTGTCCACCAGCCCGTGCCGAAGATTCCGAAGAAGGCATGGACACCGACCTACGGTGCAGACGCCACCGAGCGTCCTGGCGTCCGGGTCGCGGAGATCACCGGCATCCCCGACCTGGGCACGTGGCCGAAGGGCATGCGGCTGATCGTCCGCAAGGAACGCCCGGTGCGCCGTGAGGCGCTGTTGATTCGAACGGAGGTGGGAGAGAGACCTTCGTCGCTGATCCTGTCGCAGCAGGACGGTGGGGCTGAGGGCAGTCCGATCCGGGTGGTGCCGGTGAGGGCGGGAAGCGGCCCTGACAGAGCCGGGACGTGTGAGCACTGCCAGATGGTGCGAGTCCGGCGAGCGGGACGGAAAGGAGTACGAGAGGAACCGGCGTTTACGTCCCTTCATCTTGCACCGGCTCAAATCTGGCGGATATGGGCCGGGGCGGTGCGCATCCCCCGGATATCGGCGGGTAACTCCTGGGCCGGATAGGACGGTTGGCCGGGAGACCACGGCGAAGTGCTGCGGGGTAGTCGTGGTGATGCCGCAGGGGCAGAGTCGGGCTCCTCCGTCGAGCGAATCACTGTGAACACGGGAACCATCCAAGCCTTGCCACCCGGCCGGGCCGCCAGCCCGGAGGGGTGGCTGAGCGCACCGACCGCTGACCGGGCTGGGATGGGGCGGAGCCGTCGTAGTACTCCGAGCCGGGGAAAGCCCGGCGCATGGGGAAGGACGGCAGCGGTTTCGAGAAGGGAAGGAGGCTGCAACGTCGAAAGACGCGCCGGTGAACATCGGCGCCGCGAACGCGACGGACCCGGTGGGGCCGCGCGCCCGGGTATCGAGGATGCAGGCCAAGCTTTCCCCCATCCGCCCGGGCTGCTGCGCGTCGAGCCGTACTCCGAGGGGCTGCGCGAGCGGATCTGGTGGGGCTCCAGTTCGAACGCGACCGCCGTCTGGGCCGCGCAGCTCGGTATGAATCTGCAGAGCTCCACGCTGAAGGACGACGAGACGGGCGAGCCGCTGCACGTCCAGCAGCGCAAGCAGATCGAGGCGTACCGCGAGGCGTACAAGGAGGCGGGCCACACGCGCGAGCCGCGGGTGTCGGTCAGCCGCAGCATCTTCGCCCTGACCGACGACATGGACCGGGCCTACTTCGGCAACGACCGCAACTCGCGCGACCAGGTCGGCATGATCGACGACAAGACCAGGGCGATCTTCGGACGCTCGTACGCCGCCGAGCCGGACGTGCTGGTGAAGCAACTCCAGGAGGACGAGGCCATCCAGGCCGCGGACACCCTCCTGCTGACGGTCCCGAACCAACTCGGGGTCGACTACAACGCCCATGTGCTGGAGAGCATCCTGACCTACGTGGCACCGGAGCTCGGCTGGCGCTGAGCGTTCTCTCCAGGCCGCCCGTCCCGACCGTGTCCTGTTGAGTACCGTCGCCGGCAGTCGGCGACACGTGCACGAGCCCGCCGGGTGGCAGGACGCGGTCAGCCGCGCAGGCGCACGCGACAAACCGGACGACGTCGGCGATCGTCCTCGGAATACTGGTCGCCCATGGACGAGGTCGAAGTCGTCGTCGCTCATTCCGAGCGCGCGACCCTGCGCGTCGGTGACGTGTTCCTGAAGGTGGACGCCGATCAGGCGCGCATCGACGCCGAGGTCGAGGCGATGGCCCTGGCGCCGGTCCCGACCCCGGAGATCCTGTGGCGCAAGCCGCACGTGCTCGCGATCGCCGCGCTCCCGGGGACGACGCTCGGGCGCCTGGGCGGGCGGGCGACCGGCTCGCCGGCCGCGTGGGCCGCGGCGGGCGCCGTCATCCGGAAGCTGCACGACGCGCCCCTGCCGCCCCGACCCGGCCGGAGCACGGTCGCGCTGGCGGCGGAACTCGACGACGAGTGCGAGTCGCTCGTCGCGAACGGTGTCCTGCCCGCCGACCTGGTCGCCCGCAACCGCCAGGTCGCCGAGGCCGCGCTCCGGCCGTGGACCCCGGCGTTCACCCACGGTGACCTGCAGATCGCGCACGTCTTCGTCGACGGCGACGAGGTCACGGGCATCATCGACTGGTCCGAGGCGGGCCAGGGCGATGCCCTGTACGACCTCGCGACCTTCACGCTCGGCCACGAGGAGCGCCTCGACGACGTGCTCGCCGGCTACGGCAGCGACGTCGACCTCGACCTCGACGTCATCCGCGCGTGGTGGTCGGTGCGCAGCCTGCTGGTGGTTCGCTGGCTGAGCGAGCACGGCTTCGACCCGTTCGCGCCGGGCTGTGAGGTCGACGTGCTGAGAGCCCGGATGTGAGGGCGCACGAGCCCGTCTGCTTCGGACATGTGCGGGCGATGACCGATGCCGTCGACAACTGCGGCGCCATCACCGTGTTGCCCCGTCGCGGTACCCCCAGCGTGTTGACCCCCCTTGATGCACCCCCTTCCCCTCGCAACGGCACCGCCCCCAGGCCGTCTTGACGCGGCCAGAACAGTCGATCTACGGTGAGCGCGAGCTACGAGTTCCGGTGATCAAGCCCTGGCTGGCCGGACGGCAACCCTCGACGCGGCGGGGTGCCCCAGGTGACCGCTCGGCGGATATCTCTGTTCTGCAAGTGCGTTCCCACCGGCCTCAGTTGCCGGCGACACCCTGAGGAGGACTACGTGGCAACTGGCCTCGTGCTGTGCTCCCGGCGCCATGTGGATCTGCTGCTGGTCTCCAGCTGTCTCTGTCACAGCTGACCCGTTCCTCGCACAGCACCACCTTCACCTCCCCCTTCACGCGACTGCGCGCGCTCGGCATGTCCTGGCCGCCGCACCCCTTTCGCGCACCCACCCATGCGGAGACAGAGACCAGCCATGGCACACTCCAGCACCGTCAGACCCCTTCGACCCCTCGGCGCCGTATCCCTCGGCACGGCGTTCCTGGTCGCCCTCACCGGCTGCACCAGCAGCAAGACGTCCACCGGCACCGACGGTCCGACGATCACCGTCGGCACCACCGACCAGGTGACCAGCCTCGACCCGGCGGGCGCCTGGGACGCGGGCTCCGGCACCATCGAGAGCGAGGTCTACGCGACCCTCCTCAGCGTGAAGAACGGCGCCACCGAGGTCTCCCCGGACCTGGCCACCGGCATCGAGCTGACGGGCCCCAAGGAGTACACGGTGACTCTGCGGAAGGGGCTGAAGTTCGCGAACGGCCACCAACTCACCTCCTCCGACGTCAAGTTCAGCTTCGACCGCACGCTGAAGATCGCCGACGAGAACGGCCCCTCGTCCCTCCTGTACAACCTCGCCTCGGTCGCCGCCCCGTCCCCGACCACGGTCGTCTTCACCCTCAAGTCCGCCAACGACACGCTGTTCCCACAGGTGTTGTCCACCGCGGCCGGCTACATCGTCGACGAACAGACATTCCCCGCGGACAAGATTCTCGACGACAAGGCCATCGTCGCGGCCAAGCCCTGGAACGGCCCGTACGGCGTCACGAGCTACGACAAGAACTCGCTGGTCTCCTTCGCCGAAAATGGCGAGTACGGCGGCCAGTTGGGCACCCCGAAGACCAAGAACATCCAGCTCAAGTACTACACCGACGCCAGCAACCTGAAGCTCGACGTCCAACAGGGCACCGTCGACGCCGTGTACCGCACCCTCACCACCGCCGACCTGGACGACCTGGCCAAGAAGAAGGACATCAAGGTCCACACCGGTTCCGGCAACGGCATCCGCTACATCGTCTTCGACTTCACCACACAGCCGTACGGCACGAAGACCAAGGACGCCGACAAGGCGAAGGCGCTGGCCGTCCGCCAGGCCGTGGCCGACTCTGTCGACCGGGCCCAACTCGCCCAGCAGGTCTACAAGAACAGCTACCAGCCGCTGTACAGCTCGGTGCCCGACGGACTCACCGGCGCCACCGACTCCTTCAAGTCGCTCTACGGCGACAAGAAGGGCGGCCCCGACAAGGCGGCTGCCGCCGGACGGCTGAAGGCTGCGAAGGTGACGACCCCGGTCACCCTCAACCTTCAGTACAACAGCGACCATTACGGCTCGTCCTCGGCCGACGAGTACGCGCTCGTCAAGACCCAGCTCGAAGCCACCGGCCTGTTCAAGGTGAACCTTCAGTCCACCGAGTGGACCCAGTACGGCAAGGACCGCATCAAGCACCTGTACCCGCTCTACCAACTCGGCTGGTACGCCGACTACTTGGACGCCGACAACTACCTCTCGCCCTTCTACTCGGCCAACAGCTGGGTCGCCAACGGCTATGACGACCCCGCCGTACGCTCGCTGATCTTGAAGGAGGAGACGGAGACCGACGCGGCGAAGCGCGCCGAACTCCTGAAGGAGGCGCAGGACAAGGCCGCCGCGCAGGTGCCGCTGCTGCCGCTGCTCCAGGGGTCCACCGCGATCGTCACCCGCACCGATGTCAGCGGTGTGCCGGACGCGCTGACCAGTGCGTACACCTTCCGCTGGGCAGGACTCTCGAAGAAGTGAGCGCCCTGACCCAGGAGACGGCCGCCGGCGCCGTCGGCAACCCCGCCGACGGCGCCGCCGGGTACGGACTCGCCCGCTACCTGGTGGTCCGCTTCCTCCTCATCATCCCCACCGTGTTCATCCTGGTCAGCCTGGTCTTCTTTCTGATGCGCGCCACCGGCGACCCGATCAGCGCCGCTTTCGGCGACCGGCTCACCCCCGACCAGCTCCACGCGAAACTCCATCAGGCGGGCTACGACCGGCCGTTGCTCACCCAGTACCTCGACTACCTCAAATCCCTGGCGACCGGCGACTTCGGCCGCACCGTCACCGACAACGAACCCGTCACCCACGTCCTGGGCACCTACGGCGCCGCCACCGTCGAACTCGCCGGCTACGCCCTCCTGGTGGCCCTCGCCGTCGGCGTACCGCTCGGCATGGTCGCGGCCTCGTACCGGGACCGCGCGCCCGACGCGGCCCTGCGCCTGTTCGCCGTCCTCACCTACGCCACCCCGGTGTTCTTCGTGGGGCTGCTGCTGAAGCTCGTCTTCGCCATCCAACTCGGCTGGCTGCCCGCGTCCGGCCGGGCGAGCACCGACGTCCAGCTCTTCCTCCAGAACCAGACCAGCACGACCGGCTTCTACCTCGTCGACGCCCTCCGCAGCGGCGACGGGGCAGCCGTCGCCGACGTGCTGGAACACGCCGTACTGCCCGGCGTGGCACTGGGGTTGCTCGTCGCCGGCATCCTCCTGCGACTGGTCCGCACGAACCTGATCGGCACCCTCGGCGCCGACTACGTCGAGGCCGCCCGCTCCCGAGGCGTGGCGCCCTTCCGCCTGGTGACCCGACACGCCACCCGACCTGCCCTGATCCCCGTCGTCACCGTCCTCGGACTCCAGGTCGCCGGACTGCTCGGCGGAGCGGTGCTGACGGAGACCACCTTCGAGTGGAAGGGCCTCGGCTACGAACTCGCCCACTATCTGACGGTCCGTGACTTCCCTGCGGTGCAGGGCATCGTGGCCCTGTTCGCCGTCGTCGTGGCGGTGACGAACTTCCTCGTCGACGTCGTCGCGGCCCTCATCGATCCCCGAGTGAGGTACTGAGCCGTGGCCCAACTCCTCGTGCGACGGCCCACCTTGCTGCCGGACCGCATGCGCGCCCGCCTGCGCACCGGCGGCGCGATACAGCGCGCGATGCTGCTCACCGGCGCCGTACTCACCGTGCTGTTCGTCCTCACCGCCCTCCTCGGACCGCTCCTCGCCCCGTACGGATACGCCCAACTCCAGGACGGGGGAAGGCTGTTCGGCTCGCAACAACACCCCGGCGGCGCCCATCCGTTGGGCACCACCATCGCCGGGTACGACGTGCTCTCCCGCACGGTGTGGGGCGCCAGGACCGCGCTGGAGATCATCCTCGCCGCGCTGCTGCTCTCGGTGATCCCCGGCACCGTACTGGGATTGGCGTCCGGCTATCTCGGTGGGCGCCTCGACCGGCTGCTGGTGGGGCTGGCCGACGCGCTCTACGCGTTCCCGCCACTGCTGCTCGCCATCGTCATGTCGATCGTGATCAGCGGCGGACAGTCCAGCCTCGTCGGCGGCCTCGGCGCGGCGGCCTGCTCGGTCGCCGTGGCGTTCGTACCGCAGTACTTCCGTGTCGTACGGGCGGAGGTGACCCGGGTGAAGGCCGAGCCCTTCGTCGACGCGGCCCGGGTGATCGGCACCGGCACCTGGCGGATCATGTTCCTGCATGTGCTGCGCAACTCGGTCCGCACCCTCCCGCTGATCTTCACCATCAACGCCTCCGAGGCCATTCTCACCCTCGCCGGACTCGGCTTCCTCGGCTTCGGCATCGAACCCAACTCGGCGTCCGAGTGGGGCTACGACCTCAACCGCTCGGTCGCGGACGTCACTTCGGGGCTGTGGTGGACCGCGATCCCGCCGGGCCTGGCCATCGTGCTGACCGTGCTCGGTACGACCCTGCTCGGCGAGAGCCTCACCGACCTCGCCGACCCGCGACTGCGACGACGCGGCGGTACGACTGCGAAGGCGACCGCCACCGGAACGGACGGAGGCGCGGACGATGACTGACCTCCTGCGCATCGAGGACCTGCACGTCACCTTCGCCACGGACGCCGGCGCGGCCCCCGCGGTGAAGGGAGTGAGCCTGTCCGTCGCCCCTGGCGAGGTGCTGGCCCTGGTCGGCGAGAGCGGCAGCGGCAAGACCGTCACCGCCAAGTCGGTGCTCGGGCTGCTCCCCGCCACCGCGACCGCCCGCGGCCGGGTCCTGCTCGGCGACGGCACCGCCGACCCGGCCGAGGACGTCCTCACCGCGTCCCCCGCCCGACTGCGCGCCCTGCGTGGCACCCACGCCGCGATGGTCTTCCAGGAGCCCGCCACCGCACTGAACCCCGTGTTCACCATCGGCTGGCAGCTCACCGAAGGCCTGCGCGCCCACGGCCACGGCGGCAGCAAGGCCGAACGCCGGGCGCTGGCCGTCGAATGGCTCGACAAGGTCGGCATCCCCGACCCCGCCACCCGCGTGAACCACTACCCCCACCAACTCTCCGGCGGCCAGAAGCAACGCGCCGTCATCGCCATGGCCCTCGCCCTCGGCACCCGGCTCATCGTGGCCGACGAGCCCACCACGGCCCTGGACGTCACCGTCCAGGCGGAGATCCTCGAACTCCTGCACCGCTGCCGTACCGACTTCGGCACCGCCGTACTCCTCATCACCCACAACATGGGCGTCGTCGCCGACCTCGCGGACCGGGTGGCCGTGATGAGCGAGGGCGAGGTCGTCGAACAGGCCCCGGTCCGCGAGCTGTTCGCGGCGCCCGCCCACCCCTACACCCGCGAACTGCTGGCCGCCGTACCGGTCTTCGGGGAGCAGAGCCGGACCCCGACCCCCGCGACGGGCGACGAGCAGCCCGTCGTACGGGCCGCCGGGCTGATCGTGGACTACCCCGGGCGACTGGGCAGGAAGGGATTCCGCGCGGTCGACGGCGTGAGTTTCGAGATCCGGCCGGGCGAGGTGCTCGGACTGGTGGGGGAGAGCGGCAGCGGCAAGACCACCATCGGCCGCGTCGTCGCCGGTCTGACGCCCGCGACCGGCGGTGAAATCACCGTGTTCGGCGAGGAGTTGACGACCCGCCGCCGCACCCGTGGCCGGGCCGGTCACATCGGCTACGTCTTCCAGGACCCGGCGGCCAGCTTCAATCCGCTGCTCACCATCGCCGACAGCGTCGCGGAGCCACTGACCGTCCACCGGCGCGAACTCGGCGCCGCGGCGATCCGCGCCGAGGCCGAGGCGCTGCTGAAGTCCGTTCATCTGCACCGGAGTTACGCCGACCGCTACCCGCACGAACTCAGCGGCGGCCAACGGCAGCGCGCGGCTCTGGCCCGGGCGCTCGCCCTGCGGCCCCCGCTGATCGTCGCGGACGAGCCGACCTCGGCCCTCGACGTGTCCGTCCAGGCGAAGGTGCTCGACCTCTTCGCCGAACTGCAGCGGGAGCTGGGTTTCGCGGCGCTGTTCATCAGCCATGACCTCGCGGTGGTCGAGCAGGTCGCCGACCGGGTCGTCGTGCTGCACCGGGGCCGGATGGCCGCATCCGGTTCGACCGCCCAGGTGCTGGGCAGTCCACAGGACGACTACACGCGACGGCTGGTCGCCTCGCTGCCCGTCGCCGACCCGGTACGGCAGGGTCGCCGCCGGCCCGCCCTGGGCGAAGGAGTGGCAAGCGCATGACCGACACCGTGCCGGACCTCGTCGACGAGGTACTGAGCAGCACCCCCGTCTTCGACGGCCACAACGACCTGCCCATCGCGCTGCGCGCCCGCTCCGGCTACAGCGTCGAGGGACTGGACGACGGCCGCCCCGACCTCCACACCGACCTGCCCCGGCTCGGCGTCCGGTACGTGACCCTCACCCACAACGACAACACCACCTGGGCGGACTCGGCGACCGACGAGCCGGCCGTCGGCGGTCTGAACGACACGGGCCGCGCGATCGTCGCCGAACTCAACCGCACCGGCGTGCTGGTGGACCTTTCGCACGTCGCCGAGTCCACCCAGCGCGCGGCGCTCGCCGCCTCGGTCTCCCCGGTGTTGTTCAGCCACTCCTCCGTACGCGCCCTCAACGACCACCCGCGCAATGTCGCCGACCCGGTCCTGGAGCTGCTGCGGGACAACGGCGGTGTCATCCAGCTCACCTTCGTCCCGTACTTCATCTCGGCCGAAGTCGCCGAGTGGGGAGAGGAGTTGCAGGCCGAACGCGAACGCCTCGGGCTGCCCTCCCAGCCCTGGACCTGGCCGCGCGCACCACGCCCGGGTGAGGAAGCGGCCCATGTGGCCAAGGAGTTGGCGGCCGGCTTCACGGCGACCGCGGCCGACGACGAGCTGCACCGGTGGACCGAGCGACACCCGCGTCCCGAGGTGACGGTGGCCCAGGTCGCCGATCACGTCGAGCACGCCCGCGAGGTGGCCGGCCGTGACCACATCGGCCTCGGCGGCGACTACGACGGCGTCGACCACCAGCCCGTCGGCCTCGCCGACGTCTCCGGCTACCCGGTGCTGCTGCGCGAACTCGCCGACCGAGGCTGGTCCGGAGCCGACCTGGAGGCACTGACCGGCCGCAACGTGCTGCGCGTCCTGCGCGAGGCCGAACATCGCGCGACCGAACCGCTGTGGCCGACGGCTCCGCTGCGGTGAGTCCACGATGAGCCGCATACGCCGATGGGCCGACGCGCTGGCCCGGTGGACGCCGGGTCTGCTCGCGGTCGGCTGCTGTCTGGGGGGACTTCCGCTGCCCCATGCCGCCACCCACGAAGAGACACCGGAGCCGTACGACGGACCGCCGTACGGCCACCCGGAATGTCTCGCCGCGCACATCCCGCCGACGGATGTGGAACGGGAGTTGTGGTCGGCCCTCGATCTGAAGGTCTGAGCGGGATACGACGGGCCGCCCGCGCCCGGGGACCCGGCGCGGGCGGCTTCCCAGCCATGGTCAGTCGTGCGCCGGTCCCGAGACGGCCTCGCCGACGGACGCGGGTTCAGGGGTCGGCGTCGAGGCCGGCTCGGGTACGGGGCGCGGCTGGCGGCGCGAGAGCCCCACGCCGAGCAGGCACAGCGCACCCCCGGCGAGCGCCAGACCGGAGGGGAACTCTCCCAGCGTGGGCCAGGCCAGCAGCACGGTGAGGGCGGGCACGATGTACGTCACCGCTCCCAGCCGTCCCGCCGGCATGTGCGCCAGCGCGTACGACCAGGTCCAGAACGCCAACGCCGTGGGAAGCAGCCCCAGATACACCACACCCGCCCAGGCCCCGGCCGACGCATCGCCCAGGTCCGTGACGAGCTGACCCGCGAAGGGCAGGCAGGCGACGGCACCGATCGAGCTGGCGTACGCGGTGACCTGCAACGGTGACGCGAGGGAGAGCGCGGGCTTCTGGAAGATGACGCCGACGGCGTGACCCGCCGCCGCTGCCAGGCAGAGCAGCACACCGAGGACGGCCGAATCGCCGCCCCCGCTGGAAGCCCCCGCCAGCGCCGCGCCCACGAAGGCCACCGCGAGGCCGATGAGCAGGGGACGCGGGAATCCCTCGTGCAGCAGGAACCCGGCGAGCAGCGCCACCAGCAGCGGACCGGCGCCGATGAGCAGGGCCGCCGTCCCCGCGTCCGTGTGCTGCTCGCCCCAGTTCAGCGCCACCATGTACAGCCCGAACCAGAACACGCCCATGCCGGCGATCCCCGGCCACGCGGCACGCGGGGGCAGCCCCTCGCGCCGGAACGCCACGACGGCGAGGAGCGCGACGGAGCCGATGAGGAGACGGCCGAGCGCGAGGGGACCGGGGCGCACGCTCTCGCCGATGTGGCGGATCGCGACGAACGCCGAGGCCCACAACACCATGGTGAGGAGTGCGGCGGCCAACGCGCTGGGCGGTGTCTTCGCGGTGGGCGGGGACGTCTCATGCTGTGCCATCGGGCAACTCCCTGTTCGCTCCGCGCAGGACGCGGCGGAGAATCTTTCCTGTGCTGTTGCGGGGCAGCGCGTCGATGAACTCGACGTCCTCGGGCACCTTGTACCAAGTGAGCTTCGCCCCGGTGGTCGAGCGGATCGTGTCCGCCAGGGTGGCGAGCCGGTCGACTCCGGGTTCGGGGACGACGTAGGCACGCAGGCTTGTTGTCCCGTCGGCCCGGCGTACCGAGCAGACGGCGGCCTCGCGGACCCCGGCGATTCCGGTGATCAGGTCCTCGATCTCGATGGGGTGGACGTTGGCCCCGGCGACGATCTCGATGTCGTCCACCCGACCGAGCAGCCATACGAGCCCCTTGGCGTCCACGCGTGCGGAGTCCCCGGTGGTGAACCACTCGTCCGGGCGGAGCCGGTGCGGCGGCAGGCCGCCCCGCTTCACACCGGGGCCGATACCGGGGCCGGAGATCTGCAACTGCCCGACCTCGCCCTCCGGTACGGGCTCGCCCGCGTCGTCGACGACCCGCACCCGGTACGGCGGAAGGATCCGGCCCAGGCTGTACGGGTGGATCTCGTCCGGGCCGTTGGCGAGGACGGCGTGCCCGATCTCGCTGGTCCCGCAGATGTTCAGCAGCCGTGGCCCGAGGACGCGGCGCAGCCTGTCCTCCAGGGGCCGGGGCAGCGTCTCCCCGGCGACCAGCGCCAGCCGCAACCGGCCCAGCAGGTCCGCGACTTGGGGGCGGGCGAGCAGCCGGGCGTAGAAGCTCGGCTGGGCGTAGAAGACGCTCACGCCGTGGCGTTCCAGGAGCTGCGGGACGTTCGTCTCGTCCGCGCGCTGCGGGCTCAGGACGACGGCGGCGCCGCGCTGTAGGGGAAGCAGGACCGAATTGCCCAGCCCGTAGGCGAAGTACATCCGCGACACGGAGTAGCAGACCTCGCCCTGGCGGAGCGCGAGGACACCGCCGATCGCCCGGTCGAAGTGCAGGGCGTCGCCATGGGCGTGGAAGCAGAGGCGGGGTGCGCCTGTGGTGCCGGACGTGAACACGGCGAAGGCGGGGGCGTCCGACGCGAGCGGCTCCGGAGCGTCGGTGCCTGCGGGGTCGTAGGCCTCCGTCAGTTCCCTCGGGGTCACGGCCCGGCCGTGGAACTCCGCGCGGAGCGACGCGTCGGCGACGACCAGCGAGGCCTCGGCGATCTCCTCGCTGGAGCGCAACTCGTCCGCGTGGAAGAAGGTGTTGACCGGTACGGCCACGGCGCCGATCCGCAGGACGGCCAGGAACGTCACCACGAACGCGACGCTGTCGGGCAGCGCCAGCAGCACCCGTTCCCCGCGCTCGACACCAAGTCCCCGCAGTGACACGGCGGTTCGGCGTACCTGCTCGTACACCTCGCCGTAGGAGTAGCGGTGCGTGCCCTGGAGGTACGCGGTCCGGCCGAGCCAGCCGTTGCGGCGCGCGAGGTCCTCAAGTCGTACGGACAGGTTGCCAGTTGTGGGGACGGGCTCGGTCGGGGCGGTGGGCAGGTCCGTGAGGATGTCCGTCACCTGCACACTCCCTCGATCTCGACCAGCAGGTCGGGCCGGCAGACCGCGACGTTGAAATACGAGATGTCCGTGTCGGCGGGGAGCGTCGACTCGCAGATGTTCCGTACGACGGGGAGGTGTTCGGCGTCGCGTACATAGACCTTGACCTGGTCGAGGTCCTTGACGTCGTACCCGGCACCGGCCAGGCCGTGGGCGCGGAGGTTGTCGCCGCCGACGAGCGCCTCGATGTTGCGCAGCGTCTCCTCGGTCTGGAGGGCGACGTTGTCTGCGTGCACCGTGTCGTCGCCCAGAATGCTGGCCGTGCCCGAGACGAAGAGGCTCCCCGTCCCGGTCCCCGGCGCGCCGGCGTCCTTGAGGAACGTGGCGCGGGCGAAGCTCGGCGACTTCGGCCCGTACTGGGAGGGGTACTTGTAGGCGGGCGTCTGCCGGGGGTTCTCCAGATGCACGGCCCGACCGGGCTTCGCCGCGAGGAAGCAGACGTCGACGCCGGGGGAGAGGGTGCCGATGCCGGTGGCCGCGGGCAGTTGGGGGAAGCGGTCGGCGAAGGCGGTGAACGCCTCCGCCCGGCCTATGCAGAAGTCGCGGTAGACCTCCAGGCCGTCCGCGTTCGGGCTGGTGATGCCGCCGATGAGGTTCCACATGCGGACCAGGTCGGTGTAGCCGCGTTCCCAGGTGAACTCCAGGGCGCTCTCGTACAGTTCGCGCACCGCCTCGCGGTACACCGGCCGGGGGCCGAGCCGTACCGCGTAGAAGAGATGCTCGCCGTCCTCGGCGAAGACGGCGTCACCGGCGCTGCCGGTCCGCACGGGGAGCGCGGTCCGCCAGATCTCCTCGACGGGCTGCACGTGCTCGTTGGTCATATGGGTGGTCAGCAGGGGAGTGGCGTCGTCCAGGGTGGCTGCGGCAGGAGCGTCCGTGAAGCGGATCCGGCCCAGGACGGTGCCGCGAGAGGCCACGAGCCCCTCCGGCGCGGCGGCGACGGGAACCAAGTCGGACCAGAGACCCTGCGAACGTGCCTCGGGCTGACGGTTACTCATGAATCTCCTTGTCTCTGCCGCGGCCGTCCGGGGTGTGACGGACGCGGTCAACCGGCGTGCGCTGCCCAGGTGTTGCGGGACGGTGAACAAAGCGCCAGAGGGTTCGGCGCAAGATCTGTTCCTGTTGAAGAATCTCCGGGGGGCGCCCTCACCGGGCAGCCACAGACTTGCGTCAGGCACGAATACGAGGGGGAGACGAACCATGAGCATCAGTGGCATAACGGACCTGCCGGACGTCCCGCAGGCGGGCACCGCGGCAGGCGATGTGTACACGCTCGCCTTACGGAGCGAGTACGTCGACCTCCAACGGTGTGTACGCGAACTCGGCATCTCCGAGGCCGAGGCGGCAGCGGCCTTCGACGACCTCCTCCGGCTGCGCCTCCTGCATCTGGTGCACGGCTGCACCTACGCCTACGTCGCCGTCAACCCGATGTCCGCCTCGCTGCAACTGCTGGCGACGCAGGACGAGGCGCTGCGCCGGCGGCAGCACGAACTGGAGCGGCTGCGGCAGCAGATGCACAGCCTGCTCCCGCTGTACCGGGCCAACTTCTCGGGCGAGCCCCACCATCCGCACGTACAACGCGTCGAGGACCCACGAGCCGCCCGGGGCGTCCTCACCACGATCACGGTCGAGGCGAAGCGGGAGATCCTGTTCTCCCTCCCCGCCCAGGACCCGTGGGAAGAGCCCGCCGACCTGGACCGCGGGGCATGGCTGCGGAGCGCGGGGACGCGGTCCGACCTCCTCAGGGTGCTGCTGCCGGAGTCGGCCCGGTTCGACGTACGGGTGCGCGAGCGGGTCGAGACGCTGATCGCCGACGGAGGCCAGGTGCGCACGGCCGTCTCCCCTCCGGCCTGGCTGCTGGTCGCCGACGCCGAGGTCGCCGTGGTCCCCGCCGAGGAGGGCCCGGGGCTCAGCGTCGTCCGCGAGCGGTCCGTGGTCGCCGCGCTACGGCACACCCTCACCGGCGCCTGGGACGAGGCACGGCCCTTCGACGGCAGCTACGACCACGACGGCGCACGCTCCACCTCGGCCCTGATCGACGACGCCATCCTGCGCATGCTGCTCAACGGCCTTGAGGACAAGGTGATCGCCCGCCGTCTGGACATCTCCCTGCGCACCTGCCAGCGCCGCATCGCCGACCTCATGGACGCCCTCGGCGCCAGGACGCGTCTCCAGGCCGGCTATGTGCTCGGGCGGCGAGGGCGCGGCGAGGAGCGGAAGGCCGCGTAGGGCAGCCCCGGCCGGTTGTCGCGCCTTCTTGTTGCACCTTCGTGAAATGAGGCCATCAGGCCTTGGAGGGGCGGCAGTTCTGCTGCATACAGTTGCATACATGGAAGAGATCACCTACGCAGACCCGTCGGTAGCCGAAGGCATCGCGGCCATCCGCTCCGGCTCCCCGTTCGTCTACGGCCTCACCAACTACGTCGCCGCCAACCTCAGCGCCAACGTCCTGCTGGCCGTCGGCGCGGGCCCCGCCATAGGTGCCGCGGCCGACTTCCCCACCGTCTTCCCGGCCGGCGCGGGCGCCGTCTGGATCAACACGGCCGCCCTGATCAGCAACCCCGCCGAGCCCGTCACCGCCGCGGCCCGCACCGCCCACGCGGCGGGCACCCGCTGGGTGCTCGACCCGGTCGCGGTCGGCGCCGGGGCGTTCGAGTACGACGCGTTCGTCGCCTCCCTCCTGGAGTACCGGCCCACCGTCATCCGCGGCAACGCCAGCGAACTCACCGCGCTCGCGGGCGGCGACAGCACCGGCAAGGGAGTGGAGACCACCCTCTCCTCCGAGGACGCCGTCGGTGTCGTGGAGGACCTCGCCCGGCGCACCGGCGCGATCGTCGCCGTCAGCGGCCCCACCGACTACCTGACCGACGGCACCCGCACGGTGGCCGTACCCGGCGGTGACGTACGGCTGACCCAGGTGACCGGTGCCGGATGCAGCCTCGGCGCGCTGATCGCGGGCGCGCTCGCCGTCGTCCCCGACGCGCTGACCGCCACCGCCGTCGCGCATGCCGCGTACGCCGTCGCAGCGGAACGCGCCGGCGCCCGGACCACCGGCACCGGCTCCTTCGCCGTGGCCCTGCTCGACGAGCTGTCCCTGCTCGCCGTCTGAGCCGAACGACCTTTCAGGGAGCACCACTTGACGACCGACGACGCCGACCCCGGCCCCCGTCTGCACCTCGCCGCGTTCCTCAACGCGGGACCCCAGGGCACTGTCGGCTGGCGGCACCCCGACGCCGGCGACGGCTTCCTCACCGCCGCCCACTACACCCGTATCGCCCGCGTCCTGGAGCAGGCCGGCTTCGACCTGGCGTTCGTCCCCGACTCTCTCGCCGTGCCCCGCAGCCTCGGCGACTCCTACGACCCCGCCGTCACCTGGGGCACCGGCACCCCGCGCCTGGACCCGATCCCGGTCATCACGCTGATGGCCGCCGCGACGGAACACCTCGGTGTCGCCGCCACCGTGTCCACCGGCTACCAGGAGCCGTTCCACGTCGCCCGCGGCATGGCCACCCTGGACCACCTCCTCGGCGGCCGGGCCGGCTGGAACGTGGTCACCAGCTTCCAGGACGCCGAGGCCCAGAACTTCGGCCAGGACAGACTCCCCGACCGGCAGGCACGCTACGACCGGGCCGAGGAGTTCCTGGAGGTCACCACCCGACTCTGGGACAGCTGGGCCGACGACGCGATCGTCGCCGACAAGGACAGCGGGATCTACGGCCGCCCCGACCGGGTGCACGCCGTGGACCACCGGGGTGAACGCTTCGGCGTACGCGGCCCGTTGAGCGTTCCCCGGCCGCCCCAGGGTTACCCGGTGATCATCCAGGCAGGCGCCTCCCCGGCCGGCCGGGACTTCGCGGCCCGCTGGGCGGACGTCATCTTCTGCAGCCACGAGTCCCTGGACTCGGCCGTCGCCTTCTACGCCGACATCAAGTCCCGTGCCGCAGCCCACGGTCGGGATCCCGACCAGCTCAAGGTGCTCCCGGCCGCGACGACGGTCGTCGGCACCGACCTGCGGGACGCCCTTGCCAAGCACGAGGCGTTCACCCGACTCGTGCACCCCGAGGCCGGGTTGTCGCGACTCGCGTACCACGTCAACGTGGACCTCACCCGCTACGACCTCGACGGTCCGCTGCCCTCCTTGGCGGAGGTGGGAGTCGAGGGCCACTACCGCGAAGTCGTCGAGTTCGCCGAACGCGAGAAGCTCAGCGTGCGCGAGATCGGCCGCTGGTACGGCGCCCGCACCGAGGGGAACATGATCGGCTCGCCCGCGGACATCGCCGACACCATGGAGGAGTGGCTTGACGCCGGCGCGGCCGACGGCTTCATGATCCAGGCCACCCATGTCCCCGCCGCCTTCGAGGAGTTCGCCGACCACGTCGTCCCGGAACTGCGCCGCCGCGGCCTGGTGCGCACCGCCCACACGGGCGGCACCCTGCGCGACAACCTCGGCCTCGCCCGCCCCGAACGCGGCGAATGGCGCCACCGCGCCCGCTCGGCAGGCCGCGCATGACCGCCTCCGTTCTCGTCGACGCGGCTTGGCTGCAACGGCACTTGGACGACGTCGTCCTCCTCGACGCCACCGTGGACCGGCGCACCGAACCGGACGGCACCACCGTCTTCGTCAGCGGCCTCGCCCTGCACACCGAACGCCGCATCCCCGGCGCCCACTTCGCCGACCTCATGGCCGGCTTCTCCGATCCGGCGGCTCCCTTCCCCTTCACCTGCCCGTCCAGCGAGCACATCGCCGCCCACGCACGCGAGTTGGGCATCGGCCGGGACTCCACCGTCGTCTTCTACGACCGCCTCACGGGCGCGTGGGCCGCCCGCGTGTGGTGGGTCCTGCGCTCGGCGGGCCATCACACGCGTCCGGGTCCTCGACGGCGGACTCACGGCGTGGGAGGCGGCCCGACTCCCGGTCACCGAGGGCCGCGAGACGCCGCCGCCACCGGGCGACGTCGTCGCGACCCCGGCCCGCGCACACTTCACCGACCTGGCCCGGGTGCGCCTGATCGCCGACGGCGACGACCCCACCCCGGCCGTCTGCGCCCTGCGCCGCACCGAGTACCTGGGCAACCCCGCCCGCCCCCGCTCCGGACA
>NZ_JAENRY010000308.1 GCF_016612545.1 Streptomyces sp. MBT65
CGACGCGGTCGAAGTGCGTGCGCACGGTGTCGCCGAGCGGCTGCTCGATCGAGTGCGGCCACTCCTCGACGGTGATCGAGGGCGCGTCGGACCCCGTCCTGCGCAGCGTGATCCAGCCGAAGCCCACCGCCCTGACCTTGCGCGCCTCGAACTCGTCGAGCCACGCGTCGTAGAGCGCCTCGTACGCGGCCGTGTCGCCCTGGTGGTCCCCCGCGTCCCTGAGCCACAACTCGGCGTACTGCGTGACGTCCTGGACCTCGCGCTGCACGATCCAGGCATCGCACCCGCGCGGCACCCACGACCTGAGCCGGTCCTGCCAGTCCTCCCCCTCCACGTGCTGCCAGTTGGCGAGGAACTGCGCGAATCCGCCCTCCCGCAGTCGATCGCCCGCCTCCTGAACGAGCGACCGGCACAGATCGTCCCCGCCCATCCCGCCGTCCCGGTAGGTCAGCCGGGCACCCGGGGAGATCACGAACGGCGGGTTCGACACGATGAGTTCGTACGTCTCGTCGTCCCGGACCGGCTCGAACAGCGAGCCCTCGCGGAGGTCCGCCCGCGGCCGGCGCGCCGGACAGCGCGAGGGTGAGCGCGGTGATGTGCAGGGCGCGCGGGTTGAGGTCGGTGGCCGTCACACGCGTGGCGTGCCGGGCCGCGTGCAGCGCCTGGATGCCGGAGCCGGTGCCGAGGTCGAGCGCGGCGGAGACCGGCGTCCGTACGGTGATGCCCGCGAGGGTGGTGGACGCGCCGCCCACCCCGAGGACGACGCCTTCCTCCCGGCTGCCGATCCCGCCGGCTCCGCCGACCGCGCACCCCAGGTCGGACACGATGAACCAGTCCTCGCCCTCGGGCCCGCCGTACGGCCGTACGTCCACGGTCGCGGCGACCTCGTCGGCGCCCACGGACACCAGCCAGCCGCTCTCCAGGCAGTCGGCGACGGGCAGCACGTCCGCCACGCGTGCGTGCGGCACGGGTTGCTGGAGGAGGAACAGCCGGACCAGCGTCTCCAGCGGGGTGTCGCCTCTCGTCGCCCGGAGGGCCGGCACGGTCTCGCTGCGGGCCAGCGCCGCGTACGCGGGGGCGCCGAGCAGGTCGAGCAGTCCGTCGGCGGTGAAGGCGGCACCGAGCAGGGCGTCCCGGAGCCGGGCGGCGACCTCCGGGCGGTCGGATGCGGGCAGCGTGGGCAGGCTGGAGTTACTCACTCCCCCATTGTGGCCGCTCGCACCGACAACATGCGTGCCACGGATCGACACAGGCCGTGCGCATGCGAAGGCCCCGGCACGCACGCGTACCGGGGCATCTTTCAGCAACTGAAAGACCGCTGCCTACAGAAGGGCTCGGGCAGAAGGGCTCAGCCCGCCGCCGACGAGGCCGCCGGGGACGCCGTCTTGCAGGCCTCCTGCTGGGTCATCGCCTTGCCGACGTCGCCCTCTTCGAGGGTCTTCAGGGCGTCGTTCCCGCTCGTGCTGAGCTTGTCCAGCGAGCTCGCGATGCCCTTGAGGCCGTCCGCGAACTTCGCCTGGTTCTTGGTGTCGAGCCCGTCCACCTGCTTCTTCAGGGCGGCGTACGACGTGGCGATGCCATTGAGCTCCGTGACCGCGTCCCGCTGCTTCTTCGCGCCGTTCTCGACGTCCGGTGCCCCGGCGGAGTTCACGGCCGCCCCGATCGCCTTGTAGGCGTCGGACATGTCCTGGAAGGCCTGCGAGTCGGTCTTCTGGACGTCCTGCGGGGTGCTGTTGTCCGAGGTCTCCTTCTGGATCGCCGCGTTGGCGGCCTGGATCTTCTTCGCCTGCGGCTGCACCGCGAGGCACACCTGCTTGGCCCAGGCGTCCAGTTTGGCGTCGCTGTCGTCGCCGCTGCCGCCGCATCCCGACAGCGCCAGTACCAGTACCGCACCGCCGGACAGTGCGGCCGCGAGCTTCTTGTTCACCGGGTTGGTCCCTTCCATGGCTCTCGGCCCCGGAACATACACGCCGGACGGACCGCACCCCCGGGCCCAAGGACCGATAGAAGCCCATTTGGGGCCATCTGCACCAAGCGAGAGAAGGCTCACGACGAGGCCCTGAACACAGACAGAACGGGCGGGCGGCGCCCACAACTCGCGCCACCCGCCCGCCCGTTGGGCCCGCCTGCGGACCCGCCTCCGGACGACCGTCTACGAAACCACCGCGGCGTCCGCCGACTTGGCCGCCTGGTCGGTGTCGTCCTCCTCCCCCACGGCGATCCCGCGCCGCTTGGAGATGTACACCGAGACGGCGATCACCAGGAACGCGAGCACCGCGATCGCGATCCGCACCCCGGTGTTCTTGTCGTCGCCGTAGCTGAACTTGATGACCGCGGGCGCGATGAGCAGCGCGACGAGGTTCATCACCTTCAGCAGCGGGTTGATGGCCGGTCCCGCGGTGTCCTTGAACGGGTCGCCGACCGTGTCGCCGATCACCGTGGCGGCATGGGCCTCGCTGCCCTTGCCGCCGTGGTTGCCGTCCTCGACGAGTTTCTTCGCGTTGTCCCAGGCACCGCCCGAGTTCGCGAGGAAGACCGCCATCAGCGTGCCGGTGCCGATCGCGCCCGCGAGGAACGAGCCGAGCGCGCCGACCCCGAGCGTGAACCCGACCGCGATCGGGGTGAGCACGGCGAGCAGCCCCGGCGTGGCCAGTTCGCGCAGCGCGTCCTTGGTGCAGATGTCGACGACGCGGCCGTACTCCGGTGTCTCGGTGTAGTCCATGATCCCGGGATGCTCGCGGAACTGCCGCCGCACCTCGTAGACCACTGCTCCCGCGGACCGCGAGACCGCGTTGATCGCGAGGCCCGAGAAGAGGAAGACGACCGCGGCGCCGACGATGAGCCCCACCAGGTTGTTGGGCTGGGAGATGTCCATCATCAGGTTCAGTGGCGCGCCCGGTCCCGAGACCTTCTCGCCGACGTCGTTGGCGGCGGTGAGGATCGCGTCGCGATACGACCCGAAGAGCGCCGACGCCGCCAGGACGGCGGTGGCGATGGCGATGCCCTTCGTGATGGCCTTGGTGGTGTTGCCCACCGCGTCCAGGTTGGTGAGCACCTGCGCGCCCGCGCCCTCGACGTCGCCGGACATCTCCGCGATGCCCTGCGCGTTGTCGGAGACCGGCCCGAAGGTGTCCATGGCGACGATCACACCGACCGTGGTGAGCAGTCCGGTGCCGGCCAGCGCCACCGCGAACAGCGCCAGCATGATCGACGCGCCGCCGAGCAGGAACGCGCCGTAGACCGCGAGACCGATCAACAACGCGGTGTAGACGGCCGATTCGAGGCCGAGCGAGATGCCCGCGAGGATGACGGTGGCCGGGCCGGTGAGCGAGGTCTTGCCGATGTCCATCACGGGACGGCGGTTCGTCTCCGTGAAGTAGCCGGTCAGCTGCTGGATCAGCGCGGCGAGCACGATGCCGATGGCCACGGCGACGAGCGCGAGGATCCGCGGATCGCCGTCCTTGGCCTTGATCGCCGCGTCGGTGACGCCGTCGAGGTCGGCGTACGACGACGGCAGATAGACGAACACCGCGACCGCCACCAGCACGAGCGAGATCACCGCGGAGATGAAGAAACCCCGGTTGATCGCGGACATGCCGCTGCGGTCGGTCCGGCGCGGCGCCACCGCGAAGATGCCGATCATGGCGGTGATCACACCGATCGCCGGCACGAGCAGCGGGAAGGCGAGCCCGGAGTCGCCGAAGGCCGCCTTGCCGAGGATCAGCGCGGCGACCAGCGTCACGGCGTACGACTCGAAGAGGTCGGCCGCCATGCCCGCGCAGTCGCCGACGTTGTCGCCCACGTTGTCGGCGATGGTCGCGGCATTGCGCGGATCGTCCTCCGGGATGCCCTGCTCGACCTTGCCGACCAGGTCGGCGCCGACGTCGGCGGCCTTGGTGAAGATGCCGCCACCGACCCTCATGAACATGGCGATGAGGGCGGCACCGAGGCCGAATCCCTCCAGCACCTTCGGCGCGTCGGCCGCGTACACCAGCACCACGCAGGAGGCGCCGAGCAGACCGAGCCCCACCGTGAACATGCCGACGACGCCGCCCGTGCGGAAAGCGATCTTCATTGCTTTGTGCGAGACGGCGGTGAGATCCTTTTCGGGCTCACCCTCCGCCGGGGTCGCTTCCCGGGCCGCCGCGGCGACACGGACATTACTGCGTACGGCGAGCCACATGCCGATATAGCCGGTGGTCGCCGAGAACACCGCGCCGATCAGGAAGAAGATCGATCGTCCGGCGCGCTGATTCCAGTCGTCCGCGGGCAGCAGCAGAAGCAGGAAGAAAACGATCACGGCGAATACGCCGACCGTGCGCAACTGCCGTCCCAGATAGGCGTTCGCGCCCTCCTGGATCGCCGTCGCGATCTTCTTCATGCTGTCGGTGCCCTCGCCGGCCGCGAGCACCTCGCGGACCAGGACGCCCGCGACCACGAGCGCTGCCAGCGCCACGAGGCCGATCACCATCACGAGGATGCGGTTGTCGTCGGTCAGGACTGCGGCTGCGAAGGTTGTGGGGTGGTCAAACTGCTGAGGGGTAGAAAGCCCCGCCATTCGTCCTCCTTGACGCCTGTGCTGAGCTCAAGATGTGGACGGATTGTAGGTACCGGAACCTGATCAAAACAGTGCGCGGCAAACGGAATTGGCCTTCGCATAGTAATGCCTTAAAAGCATTGATGCTTGATCAAATTATCGGGGCGTCGATCGGGACGCTATCCGGCATTGATCGTGAATTGATTCACGAATTCCAGCGTACCGAGGAAACCTGGTCCCCGCACGCTCGCGGCACTCTCCCGGAAATGCCGAAGGGCCCTGCTCAGCAGGGCCCTTCGGCTGTGGTGTGCGGCGGTTTCAGGAAAGCGTCGTGGCCGGCGGTGTCGTCGGCCAGGTCATACGGATCGATCCGCCGTGCTCTCCCGCGGTGACCTCGACGTCGTCGACGAGCCCGCTGATGACAGCGAGACCCATCTCGTCCTCCTCGGTCTCCGCGTCCGGATCCTCGCCCAGCGCCCCGGGCGCCTTGTCGCCGGGAGCCGAGCGTGGCGCCTCGTCGCCGACCTCGATGGAGAACTGCTTCTCCTCCTCGATCAGCAGCACCTTCACCGGGGCGGTGATCCCGCTGCTCTGGTGCAGCCCGACCGCGCGGGTGCAGGCCTCGCCGACGGCGAGTCTGACCTCGTCGAGTACGGCCTCGTCCACTCCGGCCCTGCGCGCCACCGCTGCCGCCACCAGTCGGGCGGTCCTGACGTGCTCGGGCAGCGCGCTGAAGCGGAGTTCAACGGTGGCCATGCATCCCCCTCGGGACTACGGGCGTGCTGTCGGAGGGCCGGGCCGCCGAAAGCCCGGTCCACCGGTCGTCTATACGGCCGATCGAGGAGCGGTCGGGTGACCGCTCCCTGAACGGTCGGTCAGTCGGTGGCCGCCACCGCTTCCTCGACCGAGGTGTGAATCGGGAACACCTTGGTGAGGCCGGTGATACGGAAGATCTTCAGAATGCGCTCCTGGTTGCAGACCAGGCGCAGCGAGCCCTCGTGGGCACGCACCCGCTTCAGGCCGCCGACCAGCACACCGAGCCCGGTGGAGTCGAGAAAGTCGACGCCCTCCATGTCGACGACGAGGTGGAAACTCCCGTCGTTCACCAGCTCGACCAGCTGTTCGCGCAACTTGGGCGCGGTATATACGTCGATTTCGCCACCGACCTCGACGACCGTACGATCGCCGACGGTACGGGTCGACAGGGACAGGTCCACGGATCCTCCAGCACCTTGCTATCGAGCGGTCATCCCATGGGACACCTCGGCAGAGCCCCCAGGACGGTTCGCCAGCCGCGATGGCATTCAATCACTTACCGCAGGGCGTGCACGACGCCTTGGCTCCATTGTCCGTCACGCCAGTGACACACTCGGTGCCGATGGCCAAGAATCAGCGAACCGATCGACCCTCGGCGGACCCCGTGTCCGGCCTCTCGCCGAGCACGGTTCTGGACCGGCTGGCGTCGGGACCGAGCCGGGCTTCGCGCATCACTCATACGGAGCACTTGCCCCCACGTGCGGGCCGCCATGCCGTCTGGCCTGACCGGATTCGCGCCGAGGTGATCGCCACCGTCCAGGAAGCCGGTATCGAACACCCCTGGGCCCACCAGGCACAGGCGGCCGAGCACGCCCTCGACGGCGAGTCAGTGATCGTTGCCACAGGCACCGCCTCGGGCAAGTCGCTGGCTTATCTGGTACCGGTCCTCTCGGCACTCCTCGACGGCTCCGAGGCACCGAACGGCCGTGGCACCACCGCCCTCTACCTGGCGCCCACAAAAGCCCTGGCAGCCGACCAGCTCCGTTCTGTGAAGGAACTTTCACAACCGCTGGGCAATGCCGTTCGCCCGGCCGTGTACGACGGCGACACTCCGTTCGAAGAGCGCGAGTGGGTACGCCAGTACGCCAACTACGTCCTGACCAACCCCGACATGCTCCACCGCGGCATATTGCCCTCGCACCCGCGTTGGTCCTCCTTCCTGAAGTCCCTGAAGTACGTCGTCATCGACGAGTGCCACACCTACCGGGGCGTCTTCGGCTCCCACGTAGCCCAGGTACTGCGCCGGCTGCGCCGCCTCTGCGCCCGCTACGGCTCCTCCCCGGTCTTCCTGCTCGCCTCCGCGACCGCCGCCGAGCCCTCGGTCGCCGCCCGCCGCCTCACCGGCCTCCCCGTGGTGGAGGTCGCCGACGACGCCTCACCGCGCGGTGAACTGGTGTTCGCCCTCTGGGAGCCCCCGCTCACCGAACTGCACGGCGAGAAGGGCGCCCCGGTCCGCCGCACGGCCACCGCCGAGACGGCCGACCTGCTGACCGACCTCACCGTCCAGGGCGTCCGCTCGGTGGCCTTCGTACGGTCCCGGCGCGGCGCCGAGCTGATCGCGCTGATCGCCCAGGAACGCCTCGCCGAGGTCGACCGCTCGCTGGCCCGGCGGGTCGCCGCCTATCGCGGCGGCTACCTCCCCGAGGAGCGCCGCGCCCTCGAACGCGCTCTCCACTCCGGCGAGTTGCTCGGCCTCGCCGCCACCACCGCCCTCGAACTCGGCATCGACGTCTCGGGGTTGGACGCCGTCCTGATCGCCGGCTACCCGGGCACCCGCGCCTCCCTGTGGCAACAGGCGGGCCGCGCCGGACGCTCCGGCCGGGGCGCCCTGGCCGTCCTCGTCGCCCGCGACGACCCCCTGGACACCTTCCTCGTCCACCACCCGGAGGCCCTGTTCGACCAGCCGGTGGAGTCCACGGTCCTGGACCCGGACAACCCGTACGTCCTGGCCCCCCACCTGTGCGCGGCAGCGGCCGAACTCCCGCTAACCGAAGAGGACTTGGACCTCTTCGGCCCGGCGACGGCGGACCTCCTCCCGCAACTGGAGGCCGCGAAACTGCTCCGCCGCCGCGCGAAGGCCTGGCACTGGACGCGCCGGGAACGGGCCGCCGACCTCGCCGACATCCGCGGCGGGGGCGGCCGGCCGGTCCAGATCGTCGAGAACGGCACGGGCCGCCTCCTGGGCACGGTGGACGAGTCCGCCTCCCACACGACCGTCCACGAGGGCGCGGTCCACCTCCACCAGGGCCGCACCTACCTGGTGCGCTCCCTGGACCTGGAGGACTCGGTGGCCCTGGTGGAGGAGGCCAATCCCCCCTACTCGACCGTCGCCCGCGACACCACGACGATCTCCGTCCTGGAGACGGACATCGAACTCCCCTGGGGCCAGGGCCGGTTGTGCTACGGCTCCGTCGAAGTCACCAACCAGGTCGTCTCCTTCCTCCGCCGACGTGTCATCACCGGCGAAGTCCTCGGCGAATCAAAACTCGACCTCCCCCCTCGCACCCTCCGCACCCGCGCCGTCTGGTGGACGGTCACGGAAGACCAACTGGACGCGGCCCGCATCAACCCCGAGATCCTCGGCGGCGCCCTCCACGCCGCCGAACACGCCTCGATCGGCATGCTCCCCCTCTTCGCCACCTGCGACCGCTGGGACATCGGCGGCGTCTCGATCCCCCTCCACCCCGACACCCTCCTCCCCACGGTCTTCGTCTACGACGGCCACCCGGGCGGCGCGGGCTTCGCCGAACGCGCCTTCCACACCGCCCGCGCCTGGCTCACCGCCACCCTCCAGGCCATCGCCTCCTGCGAGTGCGACGCCGGCTGCCCGTCCTGCATCCAGTCCCCCAAGTGCGGCAACGGCAACGATCCGTTGCACAAGCGGGGGGCCGTGCGGTTGCTGACGGAACTTTTGCGAGAGGCTCCGGAGGATGTGCGCGAGGCACCGGGAGAGAAGGTGGGCGGGGTTTAACGGGCGGCTGCCTGCGGCTCAGGGCGCCGGTCGTGCGGGCGCCGACGGAGGGGCGGGCCCCGGTGGCGCGAGCGCCCGTGCGACGGCGGGCCCCGGTGGCCCGGGGACCGGTGGAGGAGTAGCCCCCAGTGGCGCGGGGACCGGCGGAGGGTCGGCCCCCGATGCCGCAGGGACCGGGGGAGGAACCGGCACCGGTCCCGCGGAGGGCGCGGCAGGTGGTACGGGCCCCGCAGGACCCGCCCGTGCCCTGACCTCCGCCGCGAACGGCCCCCCGCCCGCCGACGCCGTCACATCCGACGTCTCCCCCACGATCGCGCACCGCACGAGCCGCGTCCGCTGCGCCCGCGCCACCCGCTCCGCCCGGACGCAGGCCCCCGTACCGCCCTCCGCCCAGTGGTCGGCCGCCGCGAGCGCCGCGAGATCCGCACCGCCGGCCGCACGGTGCCGGGCCACGACGGCCTGCCCCAGGGCGAGCACGACCCCGAACACGACGCACATCACGGCCATCGCGGCGAGACTCCACACGGTGGCGGACCCCCGGTCGTCCGAGTGCCCCGCGACGGGGACACGCCATCGCACAGCGACCCGGCTACGACACCTCACGGCCCCGCCCTCCCCTCGCCCACCGTCTCCTCCGCCACCGCCACGGCCTCCTCCCGCACCTCGAAGGGCAGTCCGCTCAGCACCGGCGGCCTGGCGACCACGACCACATGGACCTGGTCGCCCTCTCTGCCCACCGTGACCTTCGCGCCACGCGGTGCCGTGTCCCGGGTCACCCGGACGACCGCGTCGGCCGGGTCCTGCCGAGCCGCGGCCCGGGCGCCGGAGCGGGCCGCGGCTCGGCAGGACCCG
>NZ_JAENRY010000309.1 GCF_016612545.1 Streptomyces sp. MBT65
CACCAGCTCCGTACCGGGCGAGTCGGCCACCCGCCTCCGGCGCCTCTTCTACGACATCATCGGCATCCCGGAACCGGACGCGCCCGCGCTGCTCGAACCGCTCCCGCTCCCCCCGTTCGAACCCGCCGCGCACACGGTCCCGCTCCAGGTACTGACCGAGTTGCTCGGCTCGGGCGAGGTCTCGGTCGTCCGGCACGCGGGCCCGCACCCGGCGCCCGAGCGCACGGGCGAGGCCCACACGGCGGTGCACGAGGACACCCGTGAGCAGTCCCAACTCTCCCTGGCCGACGTGGTGTTCCGTCACGGCGCGACCGACGACCCGCGCTTCGGATCACCCGCGCTCTGGACGACGGAGACCCTCGCCCGCCATCCGCGGTGCGCCCTCGCCGCGTACGTCACCGGCCCCGGCACGGGCACGGTCCGTACCGCCGACGGCACCCTGCTGCATCTGCGGGCCGAGCCGGGCACGGACACCGACCCGGCGGCCCACGCCTCGGCCCTGTACGCCTGGCTCGCCTCGGGCAAGTCGCTGCACGAGGTCGTCGCCCAGGGGTTGACCGTGCACACGGGAGGGGCCGTTCACCGGGTGCGGGTCACCCGGGGCTAGCCGTCGCAGCGTTCGCGCAGCGCGCGCAGATACTCCAGGTGCTGTTCGGCCTTCTCGTCGCGCAGGGCGGCGGCCGCCTCGTCGATCAGGGTGCGGGCGGCCGTGAACTCGCCGCCGTTCAGGCGGGTTTCGGCGAGGTCGGTGAGGGTGCGGGCCGTGTTGTAGGCCTCGCCGCTCGCGCGGAAGAAGGCCAGCGCGCGGTCCAGGTGCTCGACGGCCTCGGCCCGGCGGTCGAGGCCACGCAGGGCCCGGCCCCGGTGACGTTCCAACAGGGCGCGGGCGCGCGGCAGATCGGCGGCGCCCTCGTCGCCGGGACCGATGCCGTCGAGGATGCGGCCGGCCTCGTCGAAGGCCGCGTACGCCTCGTCGAAACGCCACTGGCGCAGCCGGAGCAGGCCGAGGAACTCGACGGCGGAGGCACGGCCGCGCACATGCCCTCCCGCCCGTTCGTCCCGGGCCGCCGCGAGCGCCTCGGGTTCCGCCTCGTCCCAGCGTCGCAACTCCATCAGGCTGTGGGCGAGTTGGGCATGCAGGGCGCCGGCGGTGCGGGTCCCGGGGAAGTGGGCGTCCGCCGTACGCGCTCCGGCTTGCAGGGCCGGCAGCAGGATGTCGTGGTGGCCGGCCTTGAGTTGGAGGGGCCACAGAGCCTGGACCAGCAGGACGACGGTGTCCCAGTCGCCGAACTCCTCGGCCGCGTACACGGCTTGGACCAGGTTGGGGGCCTCGGCGGCCAGTGCGGCGACGCCCGCACCCCGGTCGTCGTACGACAGCGGGGTGGCCGTGGACGGGACGCGCCAGCTCTCCGGCAGGGCGGCCTGGGCGGCGGCGAGCGCGCGGTGCAGACAGCCCTCGACGGTGCGGGACACGGCGGCCGAGCACACGGCGATCCCGTCGGTGGCGGCGGCCGTGCGGGCGGCGTGCGCGCGGACGGCGGGCCGGTAGCGGTACCGGCCGTCGTCCGTCGGCTCGACGAGCAGGGCGTCGGCCAGCTCGTCCAGGAGCCGGGCGGCCTCGGTCTCGTCGGTCCCGGCGGCACGGGCGGCCGCGGCGGCGTCGAGGGCGGGCCAGTCGTACAGACCGCACAGGCGGTAGAGACGGGCGGCGTCGGGGGCCAGCAGGCGGTAGGAGTCCTCGACGGCGGAACTCACCGGATCGTTCTCGGGTCCGGCCGGTGTCTCCGGCGGCGTGGTCAGCCGGGGCGCGGCGGCGCGCAGTGCGTAGGGCGAGCCGGCACAGCGGTCCAGTACGGCGGGCAGCGTGGCGCGGGCGGCGCTGACCGCGGGTTTCCCGACCAGCTCGGTGAGCAGGCGCTTCGCGTCCTTGTCGCCGAGCGGGCCGACCGGGATGCGCAGGGCGTCGAGGCCGATGAGCGGATTCCGTGCCACGACGAGGGTCACCACGTCCGGAGCCGGGGCCAGCAGCGGCTGCACCTGGGCGGCGGAGCGGGCGTGGTCGAGCACCACGAGGGCGCGACGGTCGGCCAGGGAGCGCCGGAACAGGGCGGCCCGGTCGGCGACGGTGGGCGGTATGTCCTCGTCGGGCAGGCCGAGTTGACGCAGCAGTGTGGCCAGGACCGGTTCGGGGCCGAGCGCGCGCAGGTCGGCGTAGAGCTGCCCGTCGGGGAAGCGGGCCGCCTGCCGTGCGCCCCAGTGGAAGGCGACAGTGCTGGTGCCGATGCCCTCGGGGCCGTGGAGGAGCGCGAGTCGCGGGCGTCCGCCGAAGGCGCGGGTCGCCTCCTTGTCCAGGAGTTTCAGGGCGTCCTGACGGTCCGTGAAGGAGCGGGGCGCGGGCGGGAGACAGCGGCGCCCCGGCCCGGTGACGGGGTCCGGGACACGCACGCCGCGGGCGAAACGGGTCCAGGCGAGGGCGAGTTCGGGGTCGGCGTGCACGCGGTCGTGGACCATGCGGGCGATCGCGTGCACGTCGTCGGGGGTGGCGGGGGCCGGCACCTCACGTCCTGCGAGCCGGCGGACCATGCCGCCGGCCGATTCCCAGGCCAGCTTGCCCGCCTCGCTCGCCATCCCGGAGCCGACGGCTCCGAACACCGCACCGATGGCGCCCGTGGACAGCAGATCCATCACCGCGTGCACTCCCCCGTCGTCCGCCCATCGCACAGCGGATCAACCTTAGCTCCAGTGAAGGACGGTGACGACGGGTCACTTCTTGTCGGCGGCCTTCGGAATCCCGTACGCCCGCTCCACCCGCAGCCGCAGCACCAGCCGCCGGTCCCGCACCATCGCCGCGCGATAGTCGTCCCAGTCCGGATGCTCGCCGAGGACATCGCGGTAGAGCCGGATCAGCTCCTCGACCGTGTCGTCGTGCGGGTCGGCGGCGACCGGGGTGAGGTCGGCCGTGCCCTCCGCGACGGTGTACGCCCACCGGTCGGGGCTGGTCACGTGGTACGAGGCGCGGGGGTCCCGGCGCAGGTTGCGGGTCTTGGCGCGGTCGTCGGTGATCGACACGCGGATGATCCGCTCGTCGGGGTAGTAGGCGTGGCTGACGTTCGACAGCTGGGGCCGGCCGTCGCTCTTGAGGGTGACCAGCACCCCGCCGTGGCCGTCGGACAGCAGCCGGAGAAGGGGTGCGTCGTCCTGTGTCGTGTCCTGAGTCATGACCGGAACAACGGACCCGGCGCGGCCACCATTCCCGGTAGACACTGTCTACGACCCAATGGTAGACAGTGTCTATGAGTGATGCGGAAGCGGTCGGCCTGCGGGATCGGCTCGTCGACGTCGGGGTCCAGCTGGTCGCGGAAGAAGGGGCGCAGGCCCTCACCCTGCGGGAGATCGCCCGGCGGGCCGGTGTCTCGCACGGGGCGCCGCGCCGTTACTTCCCCACCCACCTGGAGCTGCTGTCCGCCATCGCACGGCGCGGCTTCGCCGACCTGGGCGAACGGGCGGCGGCAACCGTCGGCGACGGTACGGCGAGCCCCCGCGCGCAGGTGACGGCGCTGGCCCGCGTCTATCTGGAGTTCGCGCTCGACAACCCCGGCATGTACGAGTTGATGTTCCGTCACGATCTGCTGGAGAGCGGGCACTTGGGGCTGCGGGACACCAGCCTGCCCCTGTTCGGTGTGCTGGTGGACCTGGTCGGCCGGGCCGGTCCCGACCTGGACGCCCGCCCGGTCGCGGGCGCGTTGTGGGCGAACCTGCACGGCATCGCCCAGCTCTGGCGCTGGGGCAGCCTTCAACTCGCCACCGGTGCCGACGACTTCGTACCCCTGCTGCGCTCGGCCCTCGACGCGCACCTCGGTCCGGAGGCCGCCGTATGACGGCGCGCGGTCGGCTCGTGCTGGCCGGGAGCGCGGCGGGGGCGGCGGTCGTCGCGCTGGACGGGACCGTGCTCACCGTCGTACAGCCCACGTTGCAGAGGGAGTTGGGGGCGTCCCTGGCCCAGGTGCAGTGGACCAGCACCGCGTATCTGGTCGCCGTGGCGAGCCTGTTGGTGTCGGCCGGGCGGATCGGGGACCGGTACGGGCATCAGCGGGTGTTCGGGCTCGGCATGCTCGGCTTCGGGGTCGCCTCGGCCGGGATCGGGCTGGCGCCCGGTGTCGGCTGGGTGATCGGACTCCGGGTCGTGCAGGGGGTGTTCGGGGCGCTGTTGCAGCCCGCCACGCTGGGCATGTTGCGCGCCGCGTTCCCGCCCGACCGGCTCGGCATGCCGATCGCCGTACGGACGAGTGTGATCGGACTCGCGGCGGCCGCCGGCCCGTTGGTGGGCGGGGCGCTGGTGGCGGCGGTGGGCTGGCGGGCCGTGTTCTTCCTCCATGTCGTGCCCTCGCTCGTCTTCGGGGTGCTCGCCCTCACCGTGCGGGGGTCGCAGCAACAACAGTCCACCCGCGTCCGGTTCGATCTGCCCGGCGCGCTGCTGCTCGCGCTGTGTCTCGCCTCGCTCGTCCAGGCGTTGGTGGATCTGCCCGGGTCGGCCGCCGGGCTGGTCGTGTCCGCACTGGCCGGTCTCGCCTTCGTACGGCATGAGCGTCGTACGGCGCATCCGCTCCTGCCGTCGGACGTCGTCGGGTCGGCGGCGATCCGTGGGGCGCTCGGGATGCTGCTCGCCGCGTCGGCCGCGTTCTCCGGGGCGCTGTTCGTCGTCACCTATGTGATGCAGGAGGCGTGGGGGCTCAGTCCGCTGCAAAGTGCCGTGCGGGGGCTGCCGTTGGCCGGGGCGATGGTCCTCGCCGCGCCCGTGTGCCCGGTGGTGCTGCGCCGGGTGGGGGCGCGGCGTACGGCCGGGGCGGCGATGGTGGTCGTGGCGCTGGCCGTGCTTGTGCTGTCCCGGGCCTCGGGCACGGTCGCGGTGTGTGGCGGATTCGCGCTGCTGGGGGCCGGGTTCGGGACGGTGATGGTGTCGGCGACGCAGGTCGTGGTGCGGGCGGCGGCAGTGGAGTCGGCCGGGGTCGCGGGCGGGCTCAAGCAGACCGCGGCGAACGTGGGGCCGACCATCGGGGTCGCCGTCGGAAGCGCGCTGCTGGCCGGAAGTGGCCGGGAATGGGCGCTCGGAGCGCTCGCCGCGGTGGCCCTGACCGGTGCTCTCGCCGCTCGCGCGCTGCCCGGACGGACAGTCGCGTCGCTCACACATCCCCCCGTTACAGGAGACCGCGCAGGTGTTCCTGCGGGACGATGAGTTCCGAGGTGTCCGGGGCCGGGTATGCGGGACCCCACCTCGTGAACGCAATTCGGAGGAGAGCCATGGCACAGCTGCGACAAGAGGTCGACCCGGACGAGGTCGGACTGGATCACAAGGCGCTGGACCGCCTGGACCAGCACTTCGCCCACTACGTCGACGTGGAGCGCCTGCCGGGCTTCCTGGTGTCCGTGGCCCGCGGCGGCCGCGTCGCCCACCTCACCGCCCACGGGTACCGCGATGTCGCGGCGAAACTCCCCGTCACACCGGACACGTTGTACCGGATCTACTCCATGACCAAGCCGGTCACCGCGGTCGCCGCGCTGCTCCTGATGGAGGAGGGCAAGCTCTCGCTGGACGACCCGGTCGCCGACCACCTGCCGGCCTTCGCCGACATGCGGGTCTACGACAGCGGCTCCGGCGCGGACCTGAAGACGCGGCCGGTGGAGCAGCCGATACTGATCCGCCATCTGATGACCCACACCTCGGGCCTGACCTTCGCCTTCTACCACTCGCACCCCGTCGACGCCCTGTACCGGGAAGCCCACTTGGAGTCGTCCGTGCCGCCCGGCGCGAACCTCGCCGAGACGATCGACGTGTACGCGAGCCTCCCGCTCCAGTTCGAGCCGGGCACGCAGTGGAACTACTCCGTCGCCTCCAATGTGCTGGGCCGGATCGTCGAGGTGGTGTCCGGGCAGCGGCTCGACGAGTTCTTCGCCGAGCGGATCTTCCGGCCGCTCGGCATGCCGGACGCCGGATTCCAGGTCCCGGACGAGAAGGCGCACCGGCTCTCGGAGTTGTACGGCGACGCCGAGGGCGGCGGTATCGAGCCGATCGCCGGGCTGCCGCTTCGGGGCGGCCGGCCGCGGTTCCTGTCGGGGAGCGGCGGGATCGCGGCGAGCCCCTACGACGTGCACCGGTTCGCGGAGTTCCTGCGGCGCCGGGGCGAACTCGACGGCACCCGGCTGCTCGCCCCCGAGACGGTCGACCTCATGGCCAGCAACCATCTGCCCGGCGGCGCCGACATGCGCGCCTTCGGCAGCCCCCCGCACCAGGAACCCGGCAACGACGGCATCGGTTTCGGCCTCAGTGTCTCCGTCGTCGTCGACCCCGAACGCACTCAAGCCCCCATGGGCCTGGGCGCGTTCGGGTGGAGCGGGGTGGCGACGACGACGTTCTGGGTGGACCCGGGCCGCGATCTCACCGTGCAGTTCATGACCCAGCTCCGGCCGAAGTCCTCACTGAAGATCATGCCGGAGCTGAAGCAGTTGGTGCACGAGGCGATCACGGGCTGAGGACCGCGGTCGCGGCGACCGTACGGACCTGCCGTCCCCGGCCGGGACCGCGTACGGCTACTGATCCACCCGCAAGGTGAACTCCAGCCCCTCCCCCGCCAGTTCGCTCAGCCACTCCCGTGACCGCTCCGCCGTTTCCGCCGCCCGGTTCAGGCCGGACGGCAGGTCGTCGGACAAGATGTGCCGGACCGCGAGGGAGAGGGGACGTGAGACGCAGCGGGCCATCGCGCTCTCCTCCTCGTCGCCGACCAGGTCGAGGAGGTAGCTGCCGGACCAGGTCCGGCCCGCGTCATTCCGGACGTCCAGGGACACCGCGAGGACGACCCGGTCACGGTCGGCTTCCGTGGTGGGGTAGGTGGCCGCCAACTCCCGTGCCAGCGCGGCGATCCGGGTGTCGTCGCCCGCCTTCAGTTCCTCGAACACCGCGTCCCAGGCCCGCAGCCAGCCCTCCAGGCGCAGGGTGCCGCGCACGAACGTCCGTGGTGTCCAGGCCGTCGGCAGCCCGTACTGCTCGATGAACGGCACGCTGTCCCGGTTGGGATAGACCTCGAAGGTCTCGCCGTCCACGCCATGCGGCCGGGTCACCTCCCAGGGCCGGGCCACGACGGTCTCCGCGCCGTCCTCCAGGTACCGGGCCGGTGAGCGCAGCGCGCCCAGGACTCCGGCGGGCGCCCAACTGAAGCGGTACCGGAAGTCGTTGGGCACCGCGGGGACGCCGCCGCAGTACGAGGTGAGGGTGTAGGAGGCCGCCGTGTCCTCGCCGATCGCCTCCCGGGCGCGGGCGACGAGGCTGTGGGCGAAGAGGTGGTCGATGCCCGGGTCGAGTCCGGCCTCGGTGAGGACGACGATGCCCGCCTTCTCGGCCGCCGGCACCTGTTCCAGGACGGCGTCCGAGACATAGCTGGAGCAGGCGAAGTGCGCCTGTCCGCGGACGCAGGCGGCCAGCAGCGCCGTGTGTTCGGGGGCGGGCAGCATGGAGACGACGACGTCTCCGGGGGCCAGCTCGGCCGTGAGCGCGGCGAGGGTGAACGCGCGCGGGTCGGCGCGTCCCGTCAGGCCCAGGTGGTCGAGGGCCTGCGCCGCGCGCTCCTCGGTGCGGTGCCACAGGCGTACCCGCTCGGCCGCGTCGCACAGCAGGGCGAGACCGCTGCCGGTGGAGAGTCCGGCACCGATCCAGTGGACGGTCCCGCTCGCGCGCACCACGTCAGACATGGCCCAACTCCCCTTCCGTGACGGCGATTCCGAGCTCACGGGACTTCGTGCGGAACAGGTCCAGGTCGCGCCCCCACGCCCCGCCGGTCCCGAAGTCCAGGAGGTGGGGCAGCAGCGCGGCCGAGAAGTCGGTGCTGGACTCCCTCGGCAGCAGGGACGGCAGGTTGTCGATGGCGATGAGGTCGAGCGGGGGCTGTGCGTGCAACTCCCGTACCGGGTCGGCCCATTCGGTCGTGCGGTCGTAGACCGGCAGGACGTTGAGGGGCGAGCCGACGTCGCAGGTGACGTCGCAGACGGTGCGCAGGCGGCGGGTCGGGTCGTCGAGGTCCGGTGCGCGGAGGAAGGGTGGGACGGGGGTCGTCGCCAGGACGCAGTTGACCAGGACGTCGTGGGCCAACAGGGCCGGGCGGTCGAGGTTCTGGGTCTCGGGCAGGTCCCAACAGGTCGGCTGGATTCCGGCCGTGGAGAAGGCCACGCGGGCGCCCCGTCCGCTGCGGCCCAGCGCGCCGATCACCAGGGCGGTGAACTCCGGGTCACCGACGGCGGGTCGGAGGGTCTTGTCCAGCTCCTCCTTCGAGGTGGGCACCAGGGGCGCGGTCAGTCGGCCCCGGTGCTGGAGCACGGCGAGGGCCGCGCCGAGGTAGCCGGCCCAGAAGCCGAACGCGGCGAGGCGGCGGCCGTCGTCGTCCACCAGGTATTCGAGGTCGAGGAGTGCCCCTCCCCCGGCCGCGAAACGGCGCAGCAGGTCGGCCGCCCCGGGCTGGCCCTTGTAGGCGTGCCCGAAGAAGATGTGACGGTGGGTCAACTCGGCCGGTTCGTCCGGGAGTTCCTTGAGGCCGAGGATCACCGCGTCCGGCGGCGCCGACACCCAGGAGCCGGCGGGTACCACCCGGGCGCCGGCCGCCTCGTACTCCTCGATCGGGAAGATCCGTTGCGGGGACTCCTCGACCGTGAGGGTCACCCCGCTCTCGACGAGGCGGCGGGCGTCGGAGGGGACGACCGGAGTGCGGCGTTCGGTCGTGCGGGGCTCGTGGCGCAGCCACAGATGCAGCTCGGTCATACCAGGTTGACCTCCGGACGCGGGGCGTCGGCCGCGAACCGGCCAGCGCTCAGGGGGCTGACGTCCACGAAGGGTACGTGGCCGAGGTACAGGTCGCGGACGACCTCGCCGACGGCCGGTCCCTGGAGGAAACCGTGGCCGGAGAAGCCGGTGGCGTAGAGGAAGCGGGAGACCGAAGTCGCCTCCCCGATCAGGGCGTTGTGGTCAGGCGTGTTCTCGTACAGGCCCGCCCAGCCGCCGGTGCGGCGCAGCTCCAGGAGGCCGGGGGCGCGGCGCTGCATCGCCTCGGTGAGGCGCGGGATCCAGCGGTCGTGGGTGTCGGTGGCGAAGCCGGGACGCTCCTCGGGGTCGGACATGCCGACGAGGAGGCCGGGGCCCTCGGCGTGGAAGTAGAGGCTCGTCGTGAAGTCGATCGTCATGGGGAGCGTGGGCGGCAGGCCGGGTACCGGTTCGGTGACCGCGATCTGGCGGCGCAGCGGCTGCACCGGGAGGTCCACGCCGACCATCGCGCCGATCCCCTTGGACCAGGCGCCGGCCGCGCAGATCACCGTGTTCGTGTCGATGCGGCCCAGCGTCGTCAGCACGGCGGTGACGGTGTCGCCGTAGGTCTCGATGCCGGTGACGTCGGTGTGGCGCATGATCGTCGCGCCGTGGGCGCGGGCGGCGGAGGCGTAGCCGTGCACGACGGCCTCGGGGGTGCAGTGGCCGTCGTCGGGCGAGTAGGCGGCGGCGAGCAGGCCTTCGGTGCCGATGAGCGGGGAGAGTCGCTGGGCCTCGGCGGGGTCGATCATACGGCTGGGCACGTCGAGGGAGTTCTGGAGCCGGACGCCCGCCTCGAAGGTGGCGACGTCCTCGGGCCGGGACAGCAGGAAGAGGTAGCCCACGCGATGTAACCCGATGTCGTACCCGGTGTCCTCCTCGAAGCGCTCGAAGGCCTCCAGGCTGCGGGCGCCGAGCTGCACGTTGAGCCCGTCGGAGAACTGGGCGCGCACTCCGCCGGCCGCCTTGGAGGTGGACCCGGCGGCGAGTTCGTCCCGTTCGACGAGGACCACGTCTCTGACGCCGGCGCGGGCCAGGTGGTAGGCGATGCTCGTGCCGATGACCCCGCCGCCGATGACGACGACCTCAGCCTGACGCTTCACGGGCGCTCCTTCTGTGCCGCGTCGATGACGGCCCAGGCCGCGGCCGCGTCCTGGATGCCGAGTCCGACGCTGTTGTAGTGGACGATGTCGTCCGGGCTGGTACGGGCGCTGCGGCGGCCGGTGAGTACGGCGCCGAGCGGGATCAGGTCGACGGGGGCGAGCAGTCCGGCGCGCAGGGCGTCGACGATCGGTCCGGCGTGCTCGGCGGCCGTCTCCGGGTCGTCGACGACGACGGCCGCCGACCGGCGTAGGACCTCCGCGTCGACCTCGCTGCGGGTGGGTTCGAAGGAGCCCACGCTGACGACCGTGCAGCCGGGCGCGAGCCACGCGCCGTGCACCACGGGGGTGGTGCTGAGCGTGCAGGCGGCGACCACGGACGCGCCGGTCACGGCTTCCTCCGCGGTGTCCACCGCCTCTACGGGGAAGGGGAGTTCGGCCGTCAGCGTCTGGGCGGCACGGGCGCGCCGTTCGGGGTTCGGGCTCCACAGGCGTACGGACTTCAGGTCCCGGACCCGGGAGATCGCGTGGACGTGGGCGAGGGCCTGGGTGCCGGAGCCGAGGACGGCGAGACGGTCGGCGTCGGGGGTGGCCAGGGTGTCGACGGCGACGGCGCTGCCCGCGGCCGTGCGCAGGGTCGTCACCGCCGTGCCGTCCATGACCGCGACCAGACGTCCGGTGAGCGGGTCGAGGGCGCTGATCACCGCGTGGACGGTGGGCAGCCCCGCCCGCGCGTTGCCGGGGTTGACGCTGCCGAACTTCGCCACCGCCCCGGTGTCCGCCGACAGCCGGGAGACATAGGCGAAGACGACGCTGTCGTCGAAGCGGCTCGGGTGCATGATCTTGCCGGGCAGATCGGCTTCGCCGGCACCGAGCGCGGTGAAGGCCGCGCGCTGCGAGGCGATGGCCGCGTCTGTGTCGAGCAGCCGCCGGACGCGGTCGCCGGAGAGGAAGAGGACGTCGTCGGTCATTCCCTCTTCCTGTCCGGACCGCGCCCACCGGAATCAGGACCAGTGCGCCACCGCGTCCAAATGGGGCAGGTGGTGGTCCAGACGCTCCCGCTTGGTCCGCAGATAGGTGATGTTGTTCTCGCAGGGCGGGATCAACAGCGGTACCTCTTCGGAGACTTTGATGCCGTGTTCCAGCAACGCCTCGCGTTTGCGCGGGTTGTTGGAGAGCAGGCGGACGCTCGCCACCCCCAGGTCGTGCAGGATCTCGGCGGCCACGCCGTAGTCGCGGGCGTCGACCGGCAGGCCGAGGGCGAGGTTCGCCTCGACGGTGTCCAGGCCCTCCGCCTGCAGCGCCATCGCGCGCAACTTGGCGAGCAGGCCTATGCCGCGGCCCTCGTGCCCTCTCAAGTAGACGACGATGCCCCGGCCTTCGGCGACGACGGCGCGCATCGCGGCGTCCAACTGGTCGCCGCACTCGCAGTGCTGGGAGCCGAAGGCATCGCCCGTCAGGCACTCCGAGTGCAGTCGGGTGAGTACGTCGTCCGTGCCGATGTCGCCGTAGACCAGGGCCACTTGCTCGTCACCGCGGTCGTGGTCCAGGTAGCCGATCGCCTGGAATTTGCCGTACACGGTGGGCAAGGGAGCATTCACGACGCGTTCCGCGCCCGTGGGCTGTGGAGACTTCTTCTTGCCGAGTACGCCAATGTTTTCTGTCATGATCTGGTTCCTAAGCAGAGACGAAAGGCCGTGAAAAAATGAATGGTTCGGGCTCACGGACGGCGGCAAACGGACTGGTGCCGGCGGACACCACGCAGGACGTACGGTCTAGGGGGGCAAGTGTCTCAACACAGGTCGCCGTCCTTCCGGTCGGCAGTTTCGAGCAGCACGGCCCGTATCTTCCGCTGGCCACCGACACCCTCGTCGCCTGTGCCGTGGCCCGGGAGATCGCCGCGGCGTACCCGGTGCATCTGCTGCCGCCGGTGACGATCGGCTGCTCGCACGAGCACGCAGCCTGGCCGGGGACCGTCAGCATCTCTTCCGTGACCCTTCATGCGGTGGTGCGGGACATCGCGGACTCGCTCCGCCGCTCGGGGGTCGAGACCCTGGTGGTGGTCAACGGTCACGGCGGAAACTACGTACTGGGCAACGTCGTTCAGGAGTCCTCCGCGCGCGGGGAGCGGATGGCGCTGTTCCCGGCCGCCGAGGACTGGGAGGCCGCGCTGGAGCGGGCCGGGGTACTGACCTCGCTGCTCACCGATATGCACGCGGGGGAAATCGAGACCTCCATTCTGCTGCACGCTCATCCCGAATTGATCCGTCCCGGATATGAGACCTCCGATTTCGTCGCCGACGACCGTCGCCATCTCCTGACGCTCGGTATGTCCGGCTATACCGAGTCGGGCGTCATCGGACGCCCGTCCCTCGGCTCGGCGGAAAAGGGGAAGGCCTTGCTGGCGAGCCTCGCCGATTCCTTCGGCGCGTATTTCTCGATGCTGACCGCGGACGCCTGAGCCTGCGCCGGGTCCGGTACGGCGGTGCCGGGCCCGGGGGTGCGCAGGCCGGTGTACCAGCGGGCGACCAGGACGAGCAGGCCCGGCAGGGCGGCGACGAAGCTGAGCACGCCGTAGATCACCGAGACGGCCAGGCCGCTGCTCGCGCCGAGGCCCGCGGCGCCGAACGCCCAGGCGGTGACGCCCTCGCGGGGGCCCCAGCCGCCGACGTTCAGCGGCAGGCCCATGGCGAGCAGCGCGAGGATCGCGATGGGGAGCAGCTGGGCGACGGTGGCGGCGGAGCCGGCGGCCCGGGCGGCGACGACGAACATCGCGAGGTGGCCCGCCAGGATGACCAGTGAGGAGAAGGTGACGCCGGGCCAGTTGGCGCGGGAGAACAGTCCGGCGCGTGCCTCGTCGAGGGTGGTGCGCAGGGCGCGGCCGCGGCGGGTCTCGGTCGGCGGCCGGTTCATCCGTACGGCGGCCACGACGGCGAGCGCTCCGAGGGCGCCGAGCAGGACGAGCGGGGCGATGCTGCGGACGTCGGTCATCACCGGGGAGTCCAGGCCCAGCAGGATGGTGATCCCGACGACGGCCAGCGCGATCTGGCCCGCGACGCGTTCGAGGACGACGGCGCGTACGGCGCGGCCCATGTCGCCGGCGCTCTGTCCGTGGCGGACCGCGCGGTGGACGTCGCCGACTACTACCGCGCCCTGTTCCTCAACGCGGCCCTGCCCGGCGGCATCCTCGGCGACGTCCACCGCGCGGTCC
>NZ_JAENRY010000030.1 GCF_016612545.1 Streptomyces sp. MBT65
TGAACAGCCCTAAGGGGGCCGGGATTTGAACCCCAGCCCCCCGCTCCTCCCCCACAACCACCGATCAGGCGATGCGCTCCAGCACCACCGGTGAAGCCGTGAACGGCGACCCCTCTGCGCCGATGTCGTAGGAACCCTTGACCGCCTCCAGGGCGTAGTCGAAGCGCTCCGGTGTGTCCGTGTGCAGGGTCAGTAGGGGCTGGCCTGCTGTGACCGTGTCTCCCGGCTTGGCGTGCATCTGTACTCCCGCGCCTGCCTGGACCGGGTCCTCCTTGCGCGCGCGTCCCGCGCCGAGGCGCCAGGCCGCGATGCCGATGTCGTAGGCGTCGAGGCGGGTCAGGACGCCGGACGTCGAAGCAGTGACCACATGCTGCTCACGGGCCACCGGCAGCTCCGCGTCCGGGTCGCCGCCCTGGGCGGCGATCATCCGGCGCCAGACGTCCATCGCGGAACCGTCCGCCAGGGCCTTCGCCGGGTCGGCGTCCTTCACTCCCGCCGCGTCGAGCATCTCTCGGGCCAGGGCGATCGTCAGCTCGACCACGTCCGAGGGGCCACCTCCCGCCAACACCTCGACGGATTCCCGGACTTCGAGGGCGTTGCCGGCCGTCAGGCCCAGCGGGGTCGACATGTCCGTCAGCAGCGCGACCGTCTTCACGCCGTGGTCCGTGCCCAAGCCCACCATCGTGGACGCCAGTTCACGCGCGTCCTCGATCGTCTTCATGAACGCGCCCGTGCCGACCTTCACGTCCAGGACCAGCGAGCCCGTGCCCTCGGCGATCTTCTTCGACATGATGGACGAGGCGATCAGGGGGATCGCCTCGACCGTTCCCGTCACGTCACGCAGGGCGTACAGCTTCTTGTCGGCCGGAGCCAGGCCGTCGCCCGCCGCGCAGATCACCGCGCCCGTGTTCTCCAGGACCGACAGCATCTCCTCGTTCGAGAGCAGGGCACGCCAGCCGGGGATCGACTCCAGCTTGTCGAGGGTGCCGCCGGTGTGGCCGAGGCCTCGGCCGGAGAGCTGGGGGACGGCCGCGCCGCAGGCCGCGACCAGGGGGGCCAGCGGGAGCGTGATCTTGTCGCCGACGCCGCCCGTCGAGTGCTTGTCGGCGGTCGGGCGGGACAGGGACGAGAAGTCCATGCGCTCGCCGGAGGCGATCATCGCGGCGGTCCAGGTGGCGATCTCCCGGCGGTTCATGCCGTTGAGGAGGATCGCCATGTTGAGGGCGGCCATCTGGTAGTCGGCCACCTCCCCGCGGGTGTACGCGTCGATGACCCAGTCGATCTGCTCGTCGCTCAGTTCACCGCGGTCCCGCTTGGTGCGGATGACGGAGATGGCGTCCATCGAGACTTGCGCCATGGCTTGGCTTTCCTTCCGAACGTTCTAGAAAATGTGCGGCCCCGCCGAGGGGGATGGACCAACTCGGCGGGGCCGTACGGGAGTTACCTGGTGAGATGGTCCGGCCCGAAGGCCTGCGGGAGCATCTCCGAGAGCGCGAGGATCCCCGCCGGTGTGTCCAGCAGCAGACCCGGGCCCCCGAACTCGTACAACAACTGCCGGCAGCGGCCGCACGGGACGAGGATGTCGCCCTTGCCGTCGACGCAGGTGAAGTGCGTCAACCGGCCGCCGCCGGTGCGCTGGAGGTCGGAGACCAGTCCGCACTCGGCGCACAGGCCGAGGCCGTACGACGCGTTCTCCACATTGCAGCCGGAGACCGTGCGGCCGTCGTCGACGCGGGCGGCGACCCCCACGGGATAGCCCGAGTACGGCGCGTAGGCGTGGGACATCGCCTCCCGTGCCTCGGCGCGCAGTTCGTCCCAGTCGACGGCCAACTCGGCGGCGGGCGAGGTCACTTGCCCTGTCCCTTCCGGTACGGCAGGCCGTCCGCCTTCGGCATCCGCAGATGCTGCGCGGACAGCGAGAGCACCAGCAGGGTGACGATGTACGGGCTGGCGCCGACCAGTTGGGTCGGGACGGAGTCGGTGGTGGCGTACCAGACGAACATCAGGGCGCCGAGGACGGCGGTGACGACGGCGGGGACGTACCGCTTCTTCCAGACCATGTAGGCGCAGCCCGCGACCAGCAGGAAGCCGAGCAGCAGGATCAGCGCGTGCACGTTGGTGGAGCCGCCGCGCAGGTTGAGGCTGTCGGTGTAGCCGAACAGGCCCGCGCCGAGGGCGAGTCCGCCCGGCATCCAGTTGCCGAAGATCATCGAGGCGAGGCCGATGTAGCCGCGGCCGCCGGTCTGGCCGTCGAGGTAGACGTTGGACGCGACGATCGACAGGAAGGCGCCGCCGAGGCCGGCGAAGCCGCCGGAGATGATCACGGCGATGTACTTGTACTTGTAGACGTTGACGCCGAGGGACTCGGCGGCCACCGGGTTCTCGCCGCAGGAGCGCAGGCGCAGGCCGAAGGCGGTGCGCCACAGCACCCACCAGGTGGCCGGTACGAGCGCCACCGCGATGACGGTGAGCGGGGAGAGGTCGGTGATCAGACCGCCGATCAGGCCCGCGAGGTCGGAGAGCAGGAACCAGTGCTTCTCGTTGAGCTTGTCCAGCCAGGTGGACAGCCCGGGGATGTCGAAGGTGCCCAGGGAGTCGATCGGCGGGGACTGCTTGGCGGAGCCCTGCTCGGTGTCGGCGAAGGTGAACTTCGAGAGGTATCGGGTGGTGCCCAGCGCCAGGATGTTGATGGCGACACCGGAGACGATGTGGTTGACGTTGAACGTCACCGTCGCGATGGCGTGCAGCAGCGCGCCGAGGCAGCCGCCGATGATGCCGAAGACGATGCCGACCCACGGACCCCACTGGTAGCCGGCCCAGGCGCCGAACCAGGTGCCGAGGATCATCATGCCCTCGAGGCCGATGTTGACGACGCCCGCGCGCTCGGCCCAGAGGCCGCCGAGACCGGCGAGGCCGATCGGCACGGCGGCGCGAAGGGCCGTGGACATCTGGCCGGTGGACGTGATGCCGTCCGCGCCCGTGATCAGGCGGACGATCGACGTGAGGATCAGCGCGCCCGCGACGACGAGCAGGAGCACGGGGAGGGAGAATCGGCGTCCGCCCTTGCCGGGCTGCTGCGCCTGCGGCTTGGCGATGGTCGCGGTACTCATCGGGCCGCCACCTCCTTCTTCTCGGAGTTGTTCCGGGCGGCGGCTGCGAGTTCGGCGCCGACGCGGCTCTGCTGGCGGCGCAGGCCCCAGGTGCGGACGACCTCGTAGGAGATGACGACCGCGAAGACGATCAGGCCCTGCATGATCGTCGCGATCTCCTTCTGGTACGCGACCGGGGTCGCGTAGTCCAGGGCGGGAGACGCCTTGTCGAGGAAGGCCCACAGGAGGGCCGCGAGGGCGATGCCGCCCGGGTTGTTGCGGCCGAGGAGGGCGATGCCGATGGCGGTGAAGCCCAGGCCCTCGGGGAAGGTGAGGCTGTAGGTGTGGCTGTCGCCGAGCAGCAGCGGCAGACCGGCGAGGCCCGCGACACCGCCGGAGATCAGCATCGCGGTGAGCGTCATGCGCTTGGCGTCGACGCCGGAGGCCGCGGCGGCGGACTCGGACTCGCCGGTGGCGCGCAGGTCGAACCCGAAGCGGGTGCGGTTGAGGACGAGCCAGTACAGGACGCCCATGATCGCGGCGAGGAAGACCAGGCCGTAGATCTCGCCGACGTCCGAGCCCATGTCGATGCCCGGGATCCAGCCGGACTTCTCCATGATGCCGGTCGTCATGTTGTTGCCGACCTGCACGCCCCAGGTGTTGGTCTGCGTGAGGTAGAGGATCAGGCTGGTGGCGATCGCGTTCAGCATGATCGTGGCGACGACCTCGCTGACCCCTCGGGTGACCTTGAGGACACCCGCGATACCGGCCCAGAAGGCGCCGGTGAGGATCGCGACCAGGAGCAGCAGCGGCACCTGGAGGACGGCCGGCAGGCCGACGTGCGCGCCGACGACCGCGGTCATCACGGCGCCGAGCCGGTACTGGCCGTCGACGCCGATGTTGAACAGGTTCATCCGGAAGCCGAGGGCGACCGCCAGGGCGGCGATGTAGTACATCGACGCCTGGTTGATGATCAGCACCTGGACGTCGGAGTACCCGATCTGCTGGAGCATCAGGTTGTACGGCTCGATCGGGTTCTTGCCCGAGGCGAGCAGCACGACCGAGGTCAGCAGGATCGCGGCGACCAGCGCCATGACCGGGCCGGCCACGGCGAGGAGCACGCGCTCCTTGTCGAACTTCTTCATCGGGCCTCGTCCTCCGGGGCGGCGGTGTCGTCCGTGTTTTCTACGGTGCTGTCCGCGCCGTCTGCTGCTTCCTCGACGTGTTCGAGGTGACCGGACGCGGCGCCGGTCATGGCCGAGCCGAGTTCCTCGGGGGTGACGGTGGCCGGGTCGGCGTCGGCGACCAGCCTGCCGTCGTAGATCACGCGCAGGGTGTCCGACAGGCCGATCAGCTCGTCGAGGTCGGCGGAGATCAGCAGCACGGCCAGGCCCTCGCGGCGGGCCTCGCGGATCTGGTCCCAGATCGCGGCCTGCGCGCCGACGTCCACACCGCGGGTGGGGTGGGCGGCGATCAGGAACTTCGGCTTGTGGCTCATCTCGCGGCCGACGATCAGCTTCTGCTGGTTGCCGCCGGAGAGGGAGGCGGCGGTGACGTCGATGCCGGGGGTGCGGACGTCGTACTCCTCGACGATCCGGCGGGTGTCGGCCTGGGCGCCCTTGATGTCGAGCCACATGCCCTTGGCGTTGGGCTTCTCGGTGACGTGGCCGAGGATGCGGTTCTCCCAGAGCGGGGCTTCCAGGAGGAGGCCGTGGCGGTGGCGGTCCTCGGGGATGTAGCCGATGCCCTGTTCGCGGCGCTTGCGGGTGGCCCAGGGGGTGATGTCGTCGCCGAGGAAGCCGATGGTGCCGGAGTCGGCGTTCTTCAGGCCGATCAGCGCGTCGATCAACTCGGTCTGGCCGTTGCCCTCGACGCCGGCGATGCCCATGACCTCACCGGCGTGGATGGTGAAGGTGACGTCGTCCAGGACGCGCTTGGCGGCGCCGGCCGTGGGGGCGAGGTCGCCGAGCAGGCCGCCGGCCGTGGGCTCGGACTCGGCGCCGAGGGAGGCGCCGCCGCTCGCGTAGACGGTGAGGCCCTTGACCTCGATGACGGGCTGGTCGGTGACCGTGGACTCGGCGGTCTCCGGGGTGGGCAGTTCGCTGCCGACCATCATCTCGGCGAGCTGGCGGGGGGTCGTCGCGGAGGGGACGGCCGTGCCGACGGTGGTGCCGCGCCGGATGACGGTGATCTCGTCGGCGACGGAGAGGACCTCGCCCAGCTTGTGCGAGATGAAGATGACGGCGAGGCCCTCGGACTTCAGCTCGCGCAGGTTGCTGAAGAGGGCGTCGACCTCCTGCGGGACCAGGACGGCGGTGGGCTCGTCCAGGATCAGGGTGCGGGCGCCGCGGTAGAGGACCTTGAGGATCTCCACGCGCTGGCGCTCGGCGACACCGAGGCTCTCGACGAGGACGTCCGCGCGGACGCTCAGGCCGTAGCGGTCGGAGATCTCCTTGATCTTCTTGCGGGCGCCGCCGCCGATGCCGTGCAGCTTCTCGCTGCCCAGGACGACGTTCTCCAGGACGGTGAGGTTGTCGGCGAGCATGAAGTGCTGGTGGACCATGCCGATGCCGCGGGCGATGGCGTCGGCCGGGGAGGAGAAGGTGACCTGCTCGCCGTCGACGGCGATGGTGCCCTCGTCCGGCTTCTGCATGCCGTAGAGGATCTTCATCAGGGTCGACTTGCCGGCGCCGTTCTCGCCGACGAGGGCGTGCACGGTGCCTTTGCTGACACTGAGGTGGATGTCGCTGTTGGCGACGACACCCGGGAAGCGCTTGGTGATCCCCACCAGCTCGACCGCGATCGTCGACCGATCGCCGAGTGGAGGGTTGCTGGACGCGTCGATGGCGAACTCTCCTTGTGGAAAGGGGCCTCTCTACGCGCGTAGCGCCCCTGCTTTAAATAGTGCCCGGACCTGATCGGTTCTCGACTGGCATCCGATCCGTTCCGAGCATTCTGCCGCGCGAACGGGGCGTGGGCAGACATCCTCCCCACACCCCGTTCCGTGGCCGTAACGCTGTCATTACAGCGCTCTTTTGGCCATGGTCCTGACTGGCCTAGAACCTACGGTTCAGGAGGTCTTGACCTTGATCGAGCCGTCCTTGATGCCCGCCTCGGCCTTCGCGAGGGCGGCCTGGAGGGTGGCGTTGTTCTTGAAGGTCGGGTTCGAGTCGGCCAGGCCCACCGCGCCGTTGCTCAGCGAGCCGCGGATCTCGCCACTCAGCGGCTTCTTGTCCTTGATGACGGACTTGGAGAGGTCGTAGACCGCGCCCGCGACGTTCTTCAGGGCCGAGGTGAGGATGTACGGCTTGTACTTGGCCAGCGCCGCCTGGTTGTACTGGTCGGAGTCCACACCGATCGCCCACACCTTGTGCGCGGCGGCGGACTTGATGACGCCCTGGCCGGAGAGACCGGCGGCCGCGAAGACCACGTCCGCGCCGGCCTCGATCTGACCGTCGGCCGCGGCCTCGCCCTTGTCGGGGCTGGAGAAGCCACCCTGGGCGGCGGTCTGGGTCAGGTACTGCGCCTTGACCGTGACGCCCTTCTTGGTGTCCTTGACGCCCTGCTCGAAGCCCGCCTCGAACTTGTGGATCAGGGGGACGTCCACGCCGCCGATGAAGCCGACGGTGTTGGTCTTGGTGGTCAGCGCGGCGGTGACGCCGGCCAGGTACGAGGACTGCTCCTCGTGGAAGACCATGTCGGCGACGTTGGCGGCGGTGATGGTGTTGTCGTCGATGATGCCGAAGGTGACCTTCGGGAACTTCGCGGCGGCTTCCTTGACGGCGGGGGCGTAGGCGAAGCCGACACCGATCACCGGGTTGTAGCCGGACCTGGCGAGGGTCTCCAGGCGCTGCACCTTGTCCGCGTCGGACTCGTTGTCCTGCGGCTCGACGTCACGGCCGCTGACGCCGAAGTCCTTCTCGGCCTTCACCAGACCGGCGTAGGCGGCGTCGTTGAAGGACTGGTCGCCCTTGCCGCCGACGTCGTAGGCAAGACCAATTCCCTTGGACGTGCCGGCACTGCTGGAGCTGCTGGAGCTGGACTCGCTGGACGAGCTGCCGCAGGCGGAGACGGTTACTGCAAGAGCTGCGGTTGCAACGCCTGCAACCGCGATTCGGGACACCCGGCGCATGGAACGAGACTCCTTCGTGCAAGCGCCCAAACCAGGCGCTGGTTCCGCCGCAGCGTAACGCGCGTAGACCAGACGGAAAACCCCATCTGTCCGGTCCGTTATAGAGCTGTGGCCACAGATGGTGGCCAGCGTACGGACAGCCTGGCGCCCCTTGCGGGAGGCAAGGGGCGCCAGGCTGCAACGATGCCCGTAGGGCGTAGTGCTGCGGGGTAGTTCTACTTGGTGTTGACGGTGATCTTGCCGGAGATGATGTCCGCCTTCGCCTTGTCCACCGCGGCGACGGCGGCCGTCATGGCCTTGTACTTCGGGTTGGTGTCGGAGAAGCCGACGCCGTCGTTGTCGAGGCCGTAGCGGACCACGCCGGTCTTGGGCTTGCCCTCGTAGACGGACTTCACCAGGTCGTAGACGGCGCCGCCGACGTTCTTCAGCGCCGAGCCGAGGATGGCGTCCTTGTACTTGGCGAGCGCAGCCTGCTCGTACTGGTCGGAGTCCACACCGATGGCCCAGATGCCCTTGGCGGAGGCCTCGGAGATGACGCCCTGGCCGGAGAGACCGGCGGCCGCGTAGATGACGTCCGCGCCCGCGTCGATCTGGCCGCTCGCCGCGTCCTTGCCCTTGTCGGGGCTGGAGAAGCCGCCCTGGGCCGCGGTCTGCGTCAGGTACTGCGACTCGATCTTGATGTTCGGGTTGACGGACTTGGCGCCCTGGTCGAAGCCCGCCTCGAACTTGTGGATCAGCGGGACGTCGACGCCACCGATGAAGCCGATGTGGTTCTTCTTGGTCGCCTTGGCCGCGGCGACGCCCGCCAGGTACGAGGACTGCTCCTCGTGGAAGACGAGGTCGGCCACGTTGGCGGCCTTGTCCTGCTCGTCGTCGATGATGCCGAACGTGATGTTCGGGAACTTCGCGGCGGCCTCCTTGACGGCGGGCGCGTAGGCGAAGCCGACACCGATCACCGGGTTGTAGCCGGCCGTGGCCAGGCTCTCCAGGCGCTGCACCTTGTCCGCGTCGGACTCGTTGTCCTGCGGCTCGATGTCGCGGCCGGTGAGGTTGAACTCCTTCTCGGCCTTCTGGAAACCGGCGTAGGCCGCGTCGTTGAAGGACTGGTCGCCCTTGCCGCCGACGTCGTAGGCCAGGCCGATGCCCTTGCCGGTGTACTTGCCGGACGAGGACGACGAACTGTCGGTGGCCTTGTCGGCATCCTTGCTGGAGCTACCGCAGGCGGTGGCCGCGAGGGCGATGACCGTGACGGCCACCGCTGCTTGGGAGAACTTCGTCCTCCGAGTTGTCTGACGCACAGCAAGCACTCCTTCGTCCCCACGGCACCGTTGTCGGACCGCTTCCCCAAGCCGCCGCCACTGTGGCGATTTCCGCGCACAGTAACGCGCGTAGACGAGGAGGGGAACGGGGTTTCTCCTTGCCGTTACCGGATCGTGCCGCCACCGCGTTACGTTCACGCGCCGGTGGTTACACCCGGGTGACACAAGGGGACGTAGGGGTACCGAACGGGCACCCCCACGGCCGCCTGTTCCAAGGAGTCCCGCTCAGAGCGCGGCGTCGATCAGCGCGGCGGCGGTGAACAGTTCCACGCCGACCGTGATCGCGGACTCGTCGGCGTCGAAGTCGCCCTGGTGGAGGTCGCGCACGGTCCGCTCCCCCGGGGTCCGCACCCCGAGCCGGGCCATCGCGCCGGGCACGTGCTCCAGGTACCAGGAGAAGTCCTCGCCGCCCAGGCTCTGCTCGGTGTCCTCGACGGAGAGCGGGCCGCGCCGCGCCACCATCGCGTCCCGCAGCAGCTCGGTGACGAGCACGTCGTTGACCACCGGCGGCACCCCGCGCACGTACTCGATCGCGGACTTGGCCCGGTACAGCCCGGCGACCTCGTCGATCGCCGCGTGCACGACGTCGGGCGCCTGCCGCCAGGCGTCGAGATCGAGACACCGTACGGTGCCGGACAGCTCGGCGTGCTGCGGGATGACGTTGGGCGCGTGGCCGGACTCGATCCGCCCCCAGGTCACGGAGACCCCGCTGCGCGCGTCCATCCGGCGCGAGACGATCACGGGCACGTCGGTGGCGACCCGGGCGGCGGCGGTCACCAGGTCGGTGGTGAGGTGCGGCCGGGCGGTGTGCCCGCCGGGGCCGTCGAGGGAGACCTCCAGCCGGTCGCAGGCAGAGGTGATGGGGCCGACCCGCAGCCCGATCCGCCCGCTGTCGACCCTGGGGTCGCAGTGCACGGCGATGATCCGCCCCACTCCGTCCAGCACCCCGCACTCGATGGCGTCGGCCGCGCCGCCGGGCAGGATCTCCTCGGCGGGCTGGAAGAGCAGCCGTACGGCCCGCGGCAGCAGTCCCTGTTCGTGCAGCCGGGCGAGCACGAGGCCGGCACCGAGCACCACGGTGGTGTGCACGTCGTGGCCGCAGGCGTGGGCGCGGTCGGGCACGGTGGAGCGGTACGCGCACTCACTCTTCGTGTCCGGGATGGGCAGGGCGTCGATGTCGGCGCGCAGCGCGAGCATGGGTACGGCCGCGTCACGCGGGCCGATGTCACAGACGAGCCCGGTCCCGATGGCGAGGACGCGCGGCTGGAGACCGGCCTGTTCCAGCCTGGCCTTGATCGCGGCGGTGGTCCGGAACTCCTGGTTGCCCAGCTCGGGGTGCATGTGCAAGTCGCGCCGGAACGCGACGAGTTCGGCACGCAGGTCCTCCGGCAGGGTGCCCGGAAGCACATTCCCGACGGACTCGACCTCGGACTCTGCCTCGGACTCTGGTGACATCAATTGCTTCACCCTCTGAAGGGTAGGGCGCCCGGGTGGTCAACTGACCCTCGATCAACAAAAGTTCAACCCGTTAGTCGAAGAAAATCTGACCGCCGGCCGCATAGCTGCTTGCTGGGATGGGTAGGCTTCCCGCTCCTTCTGGGATACCACGCCTCACCACAGCACAGCTTGAACCGTCCGTATCGCGGAATCCTCACCGCCACGCGACGCTACGGCTACGCAGCGTGCCCTTGGTAGGGTCCGCCGACGTGACCGACCCGAACGCGGCTGTGACCGCGGACTTCATAGAGGCCACCCGCTCCTCCTACGACGCGATCGCCCCCGCGTACAGCGCCGAGCACCCCGACGGGCTGGGCGAGGGCCCTGTCGAGACCGCCCTGCTGACCGCCTTCGCCGAGCTCGTCCGTACGGCGGGGGCCGAGGCCCCGGTGGCCGACGTCGGCAGCGGCCCCGGCTATGTGACCGCCCGCCTGAACGCCCTCGGGGTCCAGGCCTTCGGCATCGACCTCTCCCCGCACATGGTGGCCCTGGCCCGCGAGGCGCACCCCCGGCTCCGGTTCCAGGTCGGCTCGATGACGTCCCTGGACGTAGCGGACGGGACCCTCGGCGGCATCATCGCCCTCTACTCGACGATCCACATCCCGGACGCCGACCTGCCCCGTGTCCTCGCCGAGTTCCACCGGGCCCTACGGCCGGGCGGTCAGGTCCTCCTCGCGTTCCAGGCCTCGGAGGGCGAGCACATCCACATGACCGAGCGTTACGGCCAGGAGATCGCGCTCGACTACTACTTCCGCACCCCGGCCCGGATCGCCACGTTCCTCACGGAGGCGGGCCTGACCCTCGCCGCGCAGGCCCGCGTGGAACCCACGGGCCAGCAGAGGTGGGGCCGCGCCTTCACCCTGGCTCACAAGCCTTCGGCTTCCGAATGAACGGTGGCGGTGAGGAGCAGGGGTGACCGCACCCCGAGCCGGGCGGCACAGTCGGCGACGGTCGCGGCCAGCCAGCCGATCGCGTCGCAGGACCACTCGGCGAGTTCACCGCGCAGGGTCATGCCGTGCAGGGGCGGCCCGTTCCAGAAGGCGTCGTGGAAGAGCGGCGCAAGGGCAGCGCCCCGCTCGGTGACGTCGTGGTCCCCGCAGGTGAAGACGTCCTGGTCCAACTCCGCGATGTCGTCGGCGAGTTGACGCGCGACGGCCGGGATCACCGGATCGCGTCCGCTGTTGACGCGGACGTCCACCGGGGCCCTGGCCGCCGGGTCGCGCTCGCCGAACCACTCGGTGGTGAGCAGGGAGGGTACGGCGGCGTAGGGCGGCCGTGCCCCGGGATCGATGCCCTGGACCGGCAGCAGCACCTGCACGGCGGAGAGCCGTACGGTACCGATCCGTGCCGTCACGTCCTGGGCGCAGCGGAGGAACGGCTGGACGGGGAGCGGCCGTTCGGCCACCACGGCACCGGCCTCGGCCTGGAACCAGGAGACGAGTCCGGCGCCGGGCGCGGCTCCGGGGTGGGTCCAGCCCGCGTCGTTCATGGCCCAGAGCCCCGGGCCGCCCACCGGACGCTCCTCGCCGGTGCGTCCCGAGATCCGGATCCCCCGGTCGTCCAGCCAGCCCATGGCGAGCGAGTGCCGGTGGAACAGCTGGTACGCGTCGTGCTCGGAGTCGGGGTCGTGCCAGGGGTGCGGGGTGAGGTCGCCGTAGAGGGCGGCGAACAGGGTGCCGGCTGCGGGAGTGGTCGTAGGCGCGATTCCTGGTTGTGGTTGCACGCCTTGAGCGTGCCAGGCCGCCCCCGCCGGCCGGGCTAGGCCACCGTCACCGCCGACAACCGGTGGACGTCCCGCGCCGTCCCCGTGACTCCCGACAGGAACCCCTGCGCGCGGGGCGAGGCGTTCTCCGTGAGCCATGCGGGGTCGATTTCGCACACCGCGACGCGGACCTCCGTGCCGACCAGGGCCAGCGGCAGGGTGTGCACGACGGTCGAGGGGAAGCTGAGGATCGTACGGCCGATGGGGCCGCGGCGGGCGATCAGCTCCAGGGGGAGGTCCGGGCGGACGATCTCCAGGCCCGTCTCGACCGCCAGGCGGTGGAGTTTCTCCGTGGATTCGCGGCGGTGGGCGAAGTAGCGGGTCGCGCCGTGCGTCTTGGCGAGGGTGGCGACCGCCTCCAGGTAGCGGTCATTGTCCACCACGCCGGTCTCCACCAGGGACGTGCCGACCATGTCGGCGCCCTTGGTGATGCGGGGCGGGCCGAAGGTGGCGCGGGTCCAGGCGAAGGCGTTGGCCGTGATCGTGACGCCCTCGGGGGTCGTCTCGATCGGCATGGACGAGAAGATCTCCACCTTGCGGCGGGTGCTCGGGGTCAGCCGGCGGCGGGCCGCCGAGGAGACCGGGGCGAAGATCAGGTCGCGCGGGCCGGGGCGGCCGCCCTTGCGGTGCCAGCGCACCAGGCGTTCGCCGCTGGCGAGTTGGGCGACGAACTCCATCGTCGCGGTGCCGTCGTCGACCACCACCAGGTCACGTGCCTTGGTGATCGTCAGCAGCAGTTGTACGTAGCGGGAGAACGGGTCGCCCATGACGATCCGGTCCGCCTTGCGGAGCAGCCGTGTGAGGCCGCCGATGGTCTGGAAGGGGGCCATGGGTCCACCCCGTGCCTCCTCCCAGCGCACGGTGTGGCCCTCGTCGCGGGCGAGGTCTGCCATGCGGCGCAACTGGCCGCGGGTCATCGGGTCGGTCGGCGACAGGACCACGAGGGTGAGCCCCCCGCCGGGTGCCCCCTCGGCTCGGGGCGCACGCAGGTGCGCCCACTCCAGCACGTTCAGAAGCTGTACCGGACTCTCCACGAACGCGAGAGTGTGGGGGGTGAGACCGGCTGTGCCGGCGTGGGGGCTCATTGTCGTACGACCGTCCCGTGACCGTAAGTGACGCTGCCTCTTAATGGCTCAGACTCAGACCGAGACCGGCTCGCCCGCGGCCGCGGCGATCTCGGCCTCGGCGACGACGCCGTTGACGCGGCGCAGCTTCTTCATCGGGCCGAGCTCCGACTCGTAGACCTTCTTGACGCCGTCGCCGAGGGAGGCCTCGATGGTGCGGATGTCGCGGACGAGGCGGGTCAGGCCCTGCGGCTCGACGGAGGCGGCCTGGTCCGAGCCCCACATGGCGCGGTCGAGGGTGATGTGACGCTCGACGAAGGTGGCGCCGAGCGCGACCGCGGCGAGGGTGGTCTGGAGGCCCGTCTCGTGACCGGAGTAGCCGATCGGCACGTTCGGGTACTCGGCCTGGAGGGTGTTGATGACGCGGAGGTTGAGCTCCTCGGCCACCGCCGGGTAGGTCGAAGTGGCGTGGCACATCAGGATGTTGTCGCTGCCGAGGACCTCGACCGCGTGGCGGATCTGCTTCGGCGTCGACATGCCGGTGGAGAGGATGACCGTACGGCCCGTGGCGCGGAGCGAGCGCAGCAGCTCGTCGTCCGTGAGGGAGGCGGAGGCGACCTTGTGGGCCGGGACGTCGAACTTCTCAAGGAAGGCGACCGCCTCGGTGTCCCACGGGGAGGCGAACCAGTCGATGTTCTTCGACTTGGCGTAGTCGTCGATCTGGCGGTACTCGTCCTCACCGAACTCCACGCGGTGGCGGTAGTCGATGTAGGTCATGCGGCCCCAGGGGGTGTCGCGCTCGATGTCCCACTGGTCGCGCGGGGTGCAGATCTCCGGGGTGCGCTTCTGGAACTTGACGGCGTCGCAGCCGGCCTCGGCGGCGGCGTCGATCAGCTTGAACGCGTTCTCCAGCTCACCGTTGTGGTTGATGCCGATCTCGCCGACGACGTAGACGGGCTGGCCGGGTCCTGCGGTCTTCGAACCGAACTGGCGCAGACGGGAGTTGATGCTCATGACAGCGGGTTTCCTTACTTGGTGAGGGAGTCGAGAGAGGGGCCGAGGATCCAGCTGGCGATCTCTCGGACAGCGCCGTCGCCACCGGCCACGGTGGTGACCGCGCGTGCGGCGCCGCGTACGACGTCGTGGGCGCTCGCGACCGCCACGGGCCAGCCCACGAGGGCGAAGCACGGGAGGTCGTTGACGTCGTTGCCGACGTAGAGCACGCGCTCCGGCGCGATGCCCTGCTCCTCGCACCACTGCTTGAGTGCGAGGTCCTTCCGGTCGATGCCGTGCAGGACCGGGAGCTGGAGCTTCCGGGCCCGGGCGGCGACGACCGGGTTCTGCTCCGAGGACAGGATGAGCATCTTCAGGCCGCTCTTGCGCAGCGCCGCGATACCGAGCCCGTCTCCGCGGTGCACGGAGACGAACTCCCGTCCGTCGGAATCGATCAGCACCCGGTCATCGGTCTGGGTGCCGTCGAAGTCGAGTACGACCGCGTCGATGTCGTCGGCGGTCGGGAGTGAGCCCGGGCGGTCCGCGTCGAACAGCGGGGCCAACGCCCTTGCCCGCGCCAGCTCGTGGGGGTCGTCGATCTCCAACACCCGGGCGGGGTCGGTCCGTACGAGCTCGGTGCGGCCGAAGAAGCGGTGGCCGACCTTGCGGAAGCCGGCCGCGTCCATGCCGTAGACGGCGCCGGTCTCCAGGAAGTCCTGGGGGCGGTCCTGGCGGCGCGGGCGGAAGGACTTGTCGTGGTTGACGCCGTAACCGCCGCTGGTGACAGGGGGGTTGGCGACCTTCGTGGCACCGCCGACCTGACCGGTGGCGGTCGGCTCGACGACCGTGGTGGCCTCGTCGTCCGCGTCGCGCCACACGAAGCCGTGGAAGGGGGCGACGGTGTGCGCGGTGTCGGCGCCGTTCGCGACGATCGCGTCGACGATGCCGTCGACGTCCTCTCGGACGATGAAGGGGCTGGTGCACTGCACGAGCAGGACCACGTCTACGGCCGCGCCGTGCAGGGCCTCGTGGGCGTCCATGGCGTGCAGGACGGCGGCCTCGGAGGTCGCCGTGTCACCGGCGATGGCGGCGGGGCGCAGCACGACCTCGGCGCCGGCCTGGCGGGCGGCGGCGGCGATGGCCTGGTCGTCGGTGGAGACGACCACGTCCGTCACCAGGCGCGAGGCGCGGCACTCGCGGACGGCGCGGGCCACCAGCGGGACGCCGCCGACGGGCGCGAGGTTCTTGGCGGGGACGCCCTTGGAGCCGCCGCGTGCGGGGATCACCGCGAGCACCCGGCGCACCGAAGCGCCTTGGCCCGCTTGCGAGTTGGACATGGGCTCTACTCCTTGAGCGGGAATCCTGACGTTCACAGCTCCCCCATCCGGCGGATGACGGGCGCCACGCGCTGCACTCCGTGGCGGTAGGCGCCGCGCGCGGCTCGGCGCACGATCTGCCGGACGGGCCCCGGCGCCTTGTCCGCGGCCGGGGCGCCGGGCAGCGGGGTGCCGTCGGGGCCGAGGTGGTGGCGGGCGAGGATGCCGGGCAGATAGCCGGGGGCGGTCTCGGGCGTGTAGTACGGCTTCAGGGCGGCCATCTCGCCGCCGGCCAGCAGCTTGGCGATCCGCTCCCGGGCCGCGTCGAAGGCCGTCTCGTACGAGCCGTCGGCCAAGACCCCCTGCCGGGCCACCCACTCCGCGTCCGGCGCCGGCTTGTACCCGGCGTCGAGCTGGTCCCAGGAGGCGAGGCACCCGGAGCCCACGAAGTGGTGGTTGCCGAGCCCCTCGCGGATGCCGAGGTCGGTCAGCACGACGGTGGGGATACGGCGGTGCAGGGACTCCAGCGCGGCCGTCGAGCTGATGGTCACCAGCAGGTCGGTGCGGTCGAGCACCTCGCCCATGTGCCCGTACACCAGGCGGAAGTTGGCGGGCAGGTCCTTGCCCTGGACCAGCTTCTGGTAGGGCAACTCCTCGATGTGCGTGGTGTGTTCGCCGGGCTTGGAGCGCAGCTTGAGCAGCACCTCACGGTTCGGGTGGAAACGGGCGTGCTGGATCGCCCGGTTGAGCAGGTAGTCGCGGTCCCGGCGGTTGTCGGGCACCGAGGGCTGCACCGCGAAGACCACCGTGTAGGGGTCGTGCTCGCCGGTGTAGGTGTCCCCGCCGAGGAACGGCAGGGCGACCTCGGTCACCGAGGAGGAGTCGGCGCCGACGCCGTCGTAGACCTCCTTGAAACGGTCCGCGTCCTGGCGGGAGTTGGCGAGCACGAGGTCCGCGCCGTGCCGGAGCAGCAGACCGTCGGTGAGCTTCTCGTAGACGACGCCGACATAGCCGGTGACGACGACGGGCCGCTCGGTGCGCCCGTCCCAGGCGCGGGCCAGGCCGTGCAGCATCGCCTGCACCCCGCCGCCGACGAGGGAGAGCACGAGGATGTCGTACTGGTCTTCGATGCCTCTCTCCATGACACGCAGGAACTCGACGGCGGTCACCTCGCGGAGGGAGTCGGCGGTGACGCCGACTTCCTTCAGCTGGCGGGCTGTTGGGGTGGCACGACCCCGCAGGAGGTACCCGTCCAAAGAGATGTCCGAATTCGCCGGAGCAATACGGTTCGCGGTGAGCGAACCCCATTTCCACCGGGTGTCGGAATCCGCGAGGACGGCTACTCGCAGGGTCTGCGTTGCACTTGCTGGCACACCGAAGACGCTAGGAAGCCATTCCGTTGATCGGCCCAACCCGAAGGCAACAAAGGGTTAACAGCACACCGCCGAATGGCGAATCAGGGCGTGGTAGGGCCGCGAAAATTCCTGGTTCACAGGTTCGCCACGTGGCGTTCACCCGACATCAAACCAATGGTAAAGACCGATGCCGGAGCGCCCTCTACCGTCATACGGGTGGTCAAGCTCTCCGTCATCGTGCCGTTCTACAACGTGCAGCAATACGCGCCCGACACCCTGAAGAGCCTGCGTGCGAACACACGGGAGGACTTCGAATTCATCTTCGTCGACGACTGTTCGACCGACGAGACCCCTGACATTCTCGCGCGCGCGGAGCGCGAGCTGCCAGGAGTCGTGCATGTCAGACACAAGAAGAACGGAGGGCTGGCGACCGCCCGCAACACCGGCATCGACAAGGCACGTGGCGAGTATCTGACGTTCCTGGACGGCGACGACTGGCTCGCCCCGGACTACTTCCCGCGGCTGCTCGCCGCCATCGAGGAACTCGGCTGCGACTTCGTGCGCACCGACCATGTGGTGTGCACGGCGAAGGCCCGCTCGATCGCCCGGGTTCCGCAGGGCCGGCGGGGTGTGGTGCTGAACCCGCGGGACGCGATCCTGCCCGCCGACCGCTCGACCTCCGTCGACTACGCGTACGCCTGGGCGGGCATCTACCACCGCAGACTCGTCGACCGGGGCCTGCTGCACTTCACCGACGGGCTGCGCACCGCCGAGGACCGGCCGTGGATCTGGAAGCTGCACCGGGAGGCGGAGTCCTTCGCCACGGTGGGGCTGCTCGGGGTGTTCTACCGGCGCGGGGTCGCCTCGTCGCTGACCCAGATCGGGGATGTGCGGCAGCTCGATTTCATTCGTGCGTTCGACCAGGTAATCGAGGAAACGGCGGCTGACCGCGACGCCGACCAACTGCTCCCCAAAGCGGTGCGCACCTATTGCGCGATCATGGCTCATCATCTCGGATCGATCGAGAGGTTCGAACCCGCCGTGGCTCGAAAACTGCGTTCACTGAGTTCCGCCGCGCTCAAGCGCATGCCCCAGGATGTTCTGGCGGAGGTAATGGACTCGATGGACCCCCAGCGCGCGAGCCGACTGCGCCGCCTGCGCCGCCGTCCCACCTCGGCCCGGACGGTGGCCGCCTGATGCCCCGCACCACCCAGATCCTGTGCGCGTCGACCCTGTACGGTGCCGCCACGCTGGCCGCCGCGCTGGACGCCGGGCTCCTCGGCGAGGCCGACCGCAGGCTGCTGCTGATCACCAACAACGCGGCGAACCCGGAGACCACCCCGTCGGTGGACTCGATGCCGGGCTTCGACCGACTGCGCGGGCGCTTCGACGACGTGCTGTCGTGGAACGAGACCATCTCCCCCTTCCACCCGAGCGGTTGGAGCCCGCGGGGCGACGACGTCCCGATGTGGGAGCGCTACGTCCGGCTGCTGTGGCGGCTCGGCGACGACGAGATCCGGCTCGCGGTGGAGTCCGTCCAGGTCAATCCGTCGCTCGCGCTGTGCCAGCTGTTCACCGGCGCCCCGGTCGACGTCTACGCGGACGGCCTCATAAGTTATGGCCCCACGCGCGACAAGATCGACCCGCTGATCGGCACCCGCATCGAGCGGCTGCTGCACCTCGATCTCGTCCCGGGCCTCACCCCGCTGCTGCTCACCGAGTTCGGCGTCCCGCCGGAGCTGGTGCCGACGGAGGCCTTCCTCAAGGTACTTGGCGAACTCGCCGAGTCCGAGGAGGAGTTGCCGACCGTGACGGGTCAACCGGCCCTGCTGCTCGGCCAGTACCTCGCCGCGCTCGGCATCCTCACCGACCAGCAGGAGGAGGAGCTGCATCTGCGCATGGTGCGCGGCGCCGTGGCCCTCGGCCACCGCACGCTGGTGTTCAAGCCGCACCCGGTCGCGCCCTCCCGCTGGTCGCAACTCCTGGAGGACGAGGCGAAGAAGCTGGGGGCCCGACTCACCCTGCTGGACCGGCCGGTGCTCGCCGAGGTCGCCTTCCAGCAGCTGCGCCCCGCCCTGGTCGTCGGCTGCTTCTCCACCGCTCTGTTCACCGCCGCAGGACTGTACGACCTGCCGGTCGCCCGCGTCGGCACGGACACCGTGCTGGCCCGCCTCGCGCCGTACCAGAACAGCAACCGGGTGCCGCTGACCATCGTGGACGCCGTACTGCCCGACCTCGGCGACAAGAAGGCGGTGACGGACTGGCGGATGCCGTCACCGGAGCGGGTGGAGGAACTCTCCGGGCTGCTCAAGGCGGTCGGCTTCGCGATGCAGCCCAAGATCTATCCGCGGCTGCGCGAGGACGCCGAGCGCTATCTCTCCACCCACCTCAACCCGCACACCTGGCGCTACTTCAAACGCCGGCGCCTGACCGCGCTGGCACTGCCCGGCGCCGTACCGGCACAACTCTCCTTCATTCCGCGCAATCAGACCGTGCGGCGCATCGCGCGCCGAGCCCGGGCGTTGTCCGGCCGTTAGCGTCCATTCAATTTGTTCATCCGGGCGACATGTAGGAGACCCCTGTGTGTCGCCGCTGAATTGCCTTTCATCCGTCGAACGTTCGTAGCGTCACATCGTTCCGCTACGGAACAGCCATTCGACGTCGGCGAGAAAGGCCCAGGATGAACGCGGTTGACCAGGCCCTGGCACCCACCCTGCGGGGCCAGGACCCTGGGCAGGACCCGGAGCAGCCACCCGTCGCCCCGCCCCGCCCGCCCCGGGAGAACCGGCTGCGCGCCCTGGACGGACTGCGGCTGCTGGCCGCCCTGATGGTGTGCCTCTACCACTTCACCGGCAAGAACGGTGAGGTCGCGTCCTCCTGGCACCAGTCCCCCGGGCAGATGTTCCCGACCCTGTCCCAGGCGGGGACCTACGGCTCGCTCGGCGTGCAGTTCTTCTTCCTCATCAGCGGCTTCGTGATCTGCATGAGCAGCTGGGGCAAGTCGATGGGCGAGTTCTTCCGCTCCCGCATCGCCCGCCTCTACCCGGCGTACTGGGTGGCCCTGATCCTGGTCGGCACCGCGTCGGTCCTGATGCCGGTGGTCGTCAAGCCGCTGCGCTCGGACGAGTTCCTGGTCAACTTCACGATGCTCCAGCAGCCGATGGGCGTGCCCCGGGTCATCGGCGTGGACTGGACGCTCTGGGTGGAGATGCGGTTCTACCTGTTCTTCGCGCTGTTCGTGATCTGGAAGGGCGTCACCTACCGCCGGGTGGTGACCTTCTGCATCCTGTGGACGATGGCCGGCTGCTTCGCGCGGGTCGCCGACAACCCGCTGACGACCGAGCTGGTGATGCGCGACCACGCGCCGTACTTCATCGGCGGCCTCGCCTTCTACCTGATCTACCGCTACGGCAGTGACCTGTTGCTGTGGGGCATCGTGGGGATGTCCTTCCTGCTGGGTCAGCGCTACTCGGTGACGGCGCTGTGGCACCCGGGCATGACCGGCGACTTCCACCGCAACCCGCACGTGATCCAGGCGATCGTCTTCGTCGCCTTCGCGGCCGTCGCGGCGGTGGCCCTGGGCTGGACGAGCTGGGCGAACTGGAGCTGGCTGACGCTCGCGGGCGCGCTGACGTACCCGTTCTATCTGATCCACGAGCACCTGGGCTGGTTCGCGATCCGCGTCCTGCACCGGGGCTTCGGACTCGGCCCGTACGAGACGCTCGCGCTGACCGTGCCGGGGCTGCTGTGCCTGGCGTATCTGATGCACCGCTTCGTAGAGAAACCGTTCGGGCCACGGCTGAAGCGGACGATGACGCTCCAGTCGAAGCAGTTGGCGGCGAAGCTCGGCAAGTGACACCGGAGGCGACCCGCCTCTGAAACGCCTCAGGTGCCCCCCGACATGGCCGGGGGGCACCTGTTGTCCGTTCAGGCCTGCGCCGCCCGGATACGGCGCACCACGCGCCGTACGGTCGGGTTCCGGCGCAGGGACTCCGCGCGGACCGGGCTGCCGCCGGGCAGGCGGAGGCTGGTCAGGCGGCGCTTCTTGAAGTACTGCGGGTACTCGTCGAGGTGGACGGTCAGCCAGGCGGTGACCTCGTCGCGCATCCCGTGGTACTTGAGGGCCTGCATGCAGTAGCCGACGGCCCGCACCAGCGGCGCCAACTCCTCGGCCAGACGCCCCAGTTCGAGCGGCTGCCCGACCTTGTCCTTCTCCGCGTCCGGCAGGATCGCGTCGATGACGGTGAGCGGGATGCGGTTGCTGTTCTCGTACGGCGTGATGCGTTCGAGGAGCAGTCCGGTGCCGACGCGGGCGACGGGGATGTCGTAGAACGCGGCGGCCGTCATCAGCGCGGTGGAGAAGCAGCCGATGACCAACTGCGGGCGGAGATGGGCGAAGACGGTCTCGGCGAGGACCGGCTCGCGCAACACCGTGAGGCGGACGCCGAGTTGGTCGGCGGCCTGCTCAAGTGACGTGCTGTAGACGGCGGGTGCGCTGGGGTGGGGCTTGAACAGGATGTCCTGGTGGCCCGCCTTGGCCGCCGCGCGCAGCATCCGGACGTGGAGCTGCTCCTCCTCGTCCTGGGTGATCAGGTCGATGGCGGAGAGGTACTGGCCGAGCATCACGGCCGTCGGCCGGTTCTCGCTCGGCAGCAGGCCGGCGAGGATCGAGGCGCCGTCCTCGCCGATCTGGGCGAGGACCTCGACGATCGCCTCGTTCGGGATGGGCTGCGGCTCGACCCCGTACTCGGACAGCAGCATCGGGCGCAGGCCGGGTATCAGGTCGAGGTGCAGCACCCGGGCTATCCGGCTGTTGAGGTTGTGCGGGATGCGGTTGCGGGTGGGGCCGTAGCTCATCAGGCCGTCCGCGTACACATGCACCTTGCTGTCGGCGAAGATGTCGGCGACCCCGCGGGAGGGGTTGGCCTGGATGGACTCGCAGGCGATCTCCACCTCCTCGTCACCGAGGTTCCAGGCGAGCCGTACGGCCTTCTCCCACAGGGAGGTGTCCTGGGCGCGCGGGGACCAGCCAGCCGGGTGGAACGGCGAGATGAACTCGTTCCACGAGCGGACCTCGTCGAACTCGGGGCGCAGCTTCTCGAAGCCGGGCATCCGGTCCAGCGGGGTGCCGACCTCGGGCACGGCGGCCGTGTTGCTGACCACGAGGATGCGGCGGTGGGCCGTACGCGGGCCGAAGAAACCGGCGCGGATCGCGGCGGTGACGGTCGCGGCGGCGTACTGCGTGGCCGAGAAGAAGATCTGTGTCGTGCCGCTCTTCGTGCCGCTCATGCCGCGACTCCCTTCATGCCACCGCGGATGCGCCGCAGGGTGTGCACGCGTTCCTCGCCCATGCCGACGAGTGCTTCGTTGAGTTCGGTCTCCGTCATCCGGCCGAGCGCCTCGGCGGCCATCTGCCGCAGCTTGGCGTGCACGTTGCGCTCGAAGCGGCCCCGGTCCAGGAGCTGGTGGGCGATGACGACGCAGTAGTTGCGCAGCGCCTTCTTGCGCAGCTTCGCGGCCTCGGGGTCGTCGGCGAGCTCGGCGAGGACCAGGTCGAAGGAGCGGAAGAAGTCGAGCTGGCGGACGTCGCCGATCTGGGTCAGCGAACCGGCCAGGCCGCGGCGGTAGAAGACCCCGCGCAGGCTGGCGGCGACGTACGAGTCCGCCTTGCGGTGCAGTTCCCAGATCCAGGGGCGGTCCTCGGCGGTGCGCAGTCCGTCGTGGAAGCGCAGCAGGCCGCGGTCCAGGAGGCGGCGGTGGTAGATGCCGGCCCAGGCGTACGGGTAGTCGACCATGGTCGTGTCGTCGACGGGCAGGATCGAGCTGCGCGGGTCGAGGGGGGTGTGCCGGCGGCCTTCCGGCGAGCGCTGGATGGCCCTCTCCACACCGGTGACGGTGACATGGTCCGTGCGCACGAAGTCGACGTCGAAGCGCTCGATGACGTCCACGAGATCGGCGAGATAGCCCGGCGCGAGCCAGTCGTCGCCGTCGAGGAACGTGAGGTAGCGGCCTTCGGCCTCGTCGATCCCGGTGTTGCGGGCGGTGGCCAGACCGCCGTTCTTCTCGTGCCGGATCACCCTGCTGTTCGGGAGCCGCTTCGTCAGCTCCAGGAGAGCCTCATAGGTCATGTCCTTGGTCGAGCGGTCCTCGACGAACAGGAACTCGAACTCGTCACTCGCGTTGTTGACGAGACTCGTCACCGTTTCCGGGACATAGGCCTCGATGTTGTAGCAAGGGACGATCACGGACAGTGTCGGGGGGCGGTTGGTCACGCGTACACCTGGGCTCTCTCCGGGGCGGATTCTTGTGACCGTAGGAGATGTTCGAGCCCGGATATCAACCCTGCCGGGGCCAACAGGTGAACGCGAAGTTACGGGCCGCCCTCCATTTACAAATAGCCACTCCAGCACACATCCCGAACCCCCACTCGGCGATCCAACAATCGAATGGGTGGACGATCGATCGGGGATCACGTGATCGGTACGGCGTTCAGGACAGCGTTCCGCGGCGAGGACCTACCACCGCCCGCCCGACTGCCGACCCGAGCGACCAGCGGGACCGGTACGGACTTCCGGGCCCTGGCCCGCGTCCGGCGCCTCGGCCCGCTGCATCTTCTGGAACTGACCTGCTCGCCGTCCGTCCTGAGCCGCACGAACCCGCTGATCCGCCGCTCCGACCCCGGCCTGTGCTCGGTGGTGTTCCCCCTGCACGGCAGCCTCACGGTGTCCCAGGCGGGCCGCGTGGCCGTTCTGCGCGGGCGCGGCCTCACCTTCTACGACAGTTCGCGGCCGCTCCGGCTGCGGATCACCGGCCCGGGACCGGCCACCCTGCTGCGGGCGGACGTACTCCGGTCCCTGCTGCCGCTCCCGGCCCGCCGGATCGACCGGCTCGCGGGAGTCCTGTTACCCGGCCGGACGGGGCTGGGCGCGCTGCTCACCCACTTCCTGACCGACCTGGCCGCCGACCCCCGCGCCTACCCGGCCGCCGACGAGACCCTGCTGGGCGCGGTCGCCCTCGACCTGCTGGCGGCGACCCTCACCCACCACCTCGACACCACCCCCGCACCACCACCCGGCCCCGGCCTCCTCCCGCGCATCGAGTCCTACGTCCGGACGCACCTGGCCGATCCCGACCTGACCCCGCGCACGGTGGCCGCCGCCCACCACATCTCCGTCAGCTATCTGCACCGCCTCTTCCGCTCCCGCGGCACCACGGTCACCGCGCTCATCCGCCACGGGCGCCTGGAACGGGCCCGCCACGACCTCGCCGACCGGCGCCTGCGCGAACTGCCGGTGCACCGCATCGCCGCCCGCTGGGGCTTCCGCGACCACTCCGCCTTCACCCGGGCGTTCCGGACGGCCTACGGCGTTCCGCCCCGGGAGTTCCGCCGCACCCGCGCCCAATGACCGCACATCCAGGGGGAGTTCATGAGCAGACGGTTCGTCAGACTCGGTGCGGTGCCGGTGTGGTCGGCGTCCTTCCCACCGCTGGAGTTACGGCCGGCTCCCCGGACCGGCCGGCACCACCGCCTCGTGCTCCTCCTGGAGGGAGAGGCGACGATCACCTCCGGCCGACGCCAAGTCCCCCTGCACACGGGCGACTTCTACTACGACGACGGCTCCCGCCCGCACGAGATCCGGACCGGTCCGATCAGGGCCGCAGGGACCGCCGTACCGGAGGCGCTGTTGCCGTTGCCCCGGGATGATGCCGCCCGGGTGACCGGGCACCGCATCCCGGGCGGGGACTGCGCTGGTCCCCCGCTCGCCCGGTTCCTCACCCAGGTCACCAGGAACACCGGTGTCTACCGGCCCGCCGACGGACCCCGGCTGGGCACGGTCCTCGGCAGCCTGGTCGCGGCCCTGCTGGCCCGCGCCGCCGAGCCGGACGCCGTGCCGCCCGCGCGGACACCGCTGACCGCGCGCATTACGGCGTACATCCAACAGCACCTGGGCGAAAGGGAGTTGACCCCACACCGGATCGCCGCCACGCACGGCATCTCGCTCAGCTATCTGCACCGGCTCTTCGAGGCCGAGAGCGAGACCGTCGCCGCGTTCATCCGCCGCAGGCGCCTGGAGCGCGCCCGCTTCGACCTCGCGGACCCGGCCCAGGCCGGCACCCCCGTGCACACCATCTCGGCCCGCTGGGGCTTCGCCCGCGCCACCGACTTCGCCCGCGCCTTCCGCGCCGCGTACGGCCTCACGCCGGGCGACTTCCGACGCCGGTCATACGGCCCCTACGGCCCGTACGGCTCCTACGGCTCCTGTGGACGCATTGCCACATGAGTGTGCTCTGTGCGCCAACGTCCCAACTACCCCCGCCCGGCAGGCTGTTGATCAGGACGACCGCTCCACTTCCAACTCTCCGAAAGAGGTTGCGGTGAAGAAACTCCGTCTTGCCGCAGTCGGCGCCGTGGGCGCGCTCGCCGCAGGTGCCGGGCTGATATTCCCTGCCACCGCGCAGGCGGCGCCCACCTATTGGCAGTTCCAGAACGCCCGCTTCGGTACCTGTCTGACGGGCGGGAACACCTCGAACGCGTTCGCCACGTCCTGCGTCGGCAGTGCCCGCCAGCAGTGGGACTGGATCGGCGACGGCCCCGACGGTTACAAGGAGCTCAGGAACCGCGAGACCGGCCTCTGCCTGATGACCGACAACCAGTCGTCCGTCAACGCCGTCTGGCAGAGCACGTGCAGCGCCTCCGCCGGCCAGTGGTGGTACTACAACGCCGCCACCCAGCGCCTCTTCAACAACATGGGTGGAGTCGACGAGGAGTTCCTGAGAACGAGCAACATCCAGGACGCCGTCTACTCCACCGACCTCGGCCAGGAGGCCTCCTCGTACTACACGTGGGCCGGCACCCACGACTGACCCACCCTCACCTGACCCCCGACCACACCTCCACCCCCGCCACGACCACGGCCAGCCCCTCCTCGAAGTGCTTGCCGTAGTCCTCGAAGATCTCCGCGCCCGCCGCTGCCGACAGACGGAAGTCGGCCAGCAGCCGGGCGCGTTCGTTCACGTCGTAACCCTCCCGGCGTTCGTCCGGGAGCAGTTGGACGCCCTGCTCCTCGCTGACGAACCCGATCGTGTAGAGGTACGACGTCGAGGTCGCGCGGACCGCCTGGGCGAGGGTGAAGCCCGCCTCGGTGAACAGACGCAGGGTGCGTTCCATCTCCACCGCGTGCAGCGTGCCCGTGAAGCGGGAGCCACTGAAGACCTTGGCGCCGTCGCGGTAGCCGAGCAGCGCGTCGCGCAGGGCGCGGTTGTGCTTGAGCAGGTGCTCCTGCCAGGTGTCCTCGGCGGAGAACTCCGAGCCGGCGACCATCCGCCGGTACATCTCCGTCGCCATCTCGTCGAGCAACGCCTGCTTGTCCTTGAAGTGCCAGTACAGCGCGGGCGCCTTGACGTCCAGCTCCTTGGCGATGGCGCGCAGGGACAGCCCGTCGAGGCCGACCTCGTTGAGCAGCTTCAGGGCCGTGTCCGCGACGCGCTTGCGGTCGAGGGGTGTGCGTCGTTCCGTACTCACGCTTGACAGCTTAACAGCGTTAAGGGCACTCTGACGGACGTCGCAACTTAACGGCGTTAAGGAGATAGGGACCATGACAGAGCATGTGGCTGTGCTGATCGTCGGCGCGGGCCCGACCGGCCTCACCCTCGGCATCGACCTGGCCCGGCGCGGGGTGGACGCGCTGGTCGTGGAGAAGGCGGACGCGCTGTTCCCCGGCTCGCGCGGCAAGGGCATCCAGCCGCGCACGATGGAGGTCTTCGACGACCTCGGCGTGATCGGCGGGATCCTCGCGAAGGGCGGCACCTACCCGACCGGGGCGGTCTGGCAGGACGGACGGAAGGTCGGCGAGCACCAGATGTTCGAGCCGTCCGAGACGGACCCCGACACGCCGTACGGCAAGCCGTGGATGGTGCCGCAGTGGCGCACCCAGGAGATCCTCTTCGCACGGCTGACGGAGCTGGGCGGGAAGGTCGCCTTCGGACGGGAGGTGACCGGCTTCGCGCAGGACGGGACCGGCGTGAGCGTGGAGTTCGCCTCCGGGGCCGACGTCCGCGCGCGGTACGTCGTCGCGGGCGACGGCGGTCGCTCGGTCGTACGGCGGACGCTGGGGATCGGTATGACGGGCGAGACGGTCGACCCGAACCCGATGCTGGTGGCGGACGTCCGGATCACCGGCCTGGACCGTGACAGCGTGCACGTCTTCCCGCCGGGCGCCGAGAGCGACGGCTTCCTCGCGGTCTTCCCGCTGGCCGGCACCGAGGACTTCCAGGTCATCGCGCAGTACCCGGACGGCACCGATGTCGACCTCTCCCTCGACGGTGTCCGCAAGACCGTCGCCGCCCGCACCCACCTCGCCCCCGAGGACCTGACCGAACTGCGCTGGGCCTCGAACTTCCGGCCCCGGGCCGCGCTCGCCGACCGCTTCCGCGCCGGGCGGGTCTTCCTCGCCGGGGACGCGGCGCACGTCCACTCGCCGGCCGGCGGACAGGGCCTCAACACCAGCGTGCAGGACGCCTACAACCTCGGCTGGAAGCTGGGCGCTGTGCTGCGCGAGGGCGCCCCCGAGTCGCTGCTCGACACCTACGAGGAGGAGCGGCTGCCCAACGCGGCCGACATGCTCGGCCTGTCCACCCGCGTCCACCGCGGAGAAGTACAGCGCGGCAAGGCCACCCAGCAGCTCGGCCTCGGCTACCGCGACCGCTCCCTCTCGGTGGAGACCCGCACGGATCTGTCCGAGGACGCGCTACGGGCGGGCGACCGCGCACCCGACCGCACGATCGACGGCGTCCGCCTCTTCGACGCCTTCCGCGGCCCGCACTGGACCCTGCTGGCCCTGGGCACAAAGGCACCGGCGGGCGTCGGCGACGCGGTGCGGGTCGTGGAAGGTCCCGCCGTCGAGCCGTACGGCACGGGTCTCTTCCTGGTCCGCCCGGACGGTTACGTCGGCTGGGCGGGCGCCACGGAGGACGGCCTCGCGGAGTACGCGGAGAGGTACGGGCTCCGCTAGACCGAACTGGCCAGTGACAGCTTCACCGCGAAGCCCAGGAACAACGCCCCCGCCGCCGAGGTGGCCCCGGCCGCGAGCCGCCTGCGGCGCCGGAAGGCGCTCGCCAGCCGGGTCCCGCTGAAGATCAGCGCACTGAGGTAGAGGAAACTCGCGAGCTGCGCGAAGGCGCCGAGCACGACGAAGGACAGCGCGGGATAGGCGTACCCCGGGTCGACGAACTGCACGAAGAAGGCGACGAAGAACAGGATCGCCTTCGGGTTGAAGAGGCTCACGACGAAGGCGCGGCGGTAGGGCCGCTCGTCGGCGGCCGCGGTGTCCGGCACCGCCTCTGCGGCCGCCCGCTCCTTGCGGCCGCGCCACATCGCCCACGCGGCCCGCAGCATCCCGAACGCCAGCCAGGTCAGATAGCCGGCCCCCGCGTACTTCACGATCCCGAACAGCACGGCGTTCGCCTGCAACAGCGAGGCGACCCCGGCCGCGGAGAGCGTCATCAGCACGGTGTCCCCGCACCAGACACCGGCAGCGGCCGTGTACCCGGCCCGGGTACCACGCCGGGCGGCGACCGAGAGGACGTACAGCGAGTTGGGCCCGGGCAACAACACGATCAGGACCAGGCCGGCCAGGTAGGTGGGGAGGTCTATGACACCGAACATGGAACCGAGTGTCCCATGGGGGTACGACAGTCAGCCGTCGCCGTCCAGGAGGACATCCACGGAGAGGTCGAGCGTGACACCGACGGACTCCGGGACCGGAATGCTCTGCCCTCGCTTGTAGCGCTCGGGGGCCGCGTACTTGCCATCGCTCGGATCCCGGTAGAGCAGCACCTCGTCGTGCTTGCGGTCGGCCACGATGTAGACCGGGATGCCTGCCTCGGCGTAGCACTCGACCTTGGGGCCGAGGTCGTCGGACCAGTTCGACGAGGTCACTTCGACGACGAGGCGGAAGACGTTCGGTGCGTAACAGTTCTTCTGGACGAAAGCGTCCCTGAAGTCCTCGTCGACGACGGAGAAGTCGGGGATCGCGTAGTCGGCGGGCAGCGTGGGCAGCCACAGGCCGATGCCCTGGACGTGCTCGTAGCCCGCCTCCACGATCCCAGCCCGGTCGAAAGCCCTGCCCAACTTCGTCAGTGCCAGCGCATGCGAGCCGTCCGGCGGCGGTGTCACAGTAAGCCTCCCCTGGAGAATCTCCACGCGGTGGCCTGGCAGTGCACGGGCAAGCTGGTCGGCAGCCTCGCCCAGGGTCAGCTCCTGCTGCAGTACGGCCATGGCGTCCTCCTTTTCGGGGCCCACTCTGCAACGAGAGTAACCGGGGTCGGATCGATCCCTCCCGTGATCACTCATATGGAGTAATCGCCCAGCTCGGAACACATCCACCGACACATACCTCCCGCCTCTGCCGGGCATCTATGGTCGGCGTACGACGCCGGTGAGACGACAGGGGTCCGCGATGCGTACTACGGGCATGGGGAGAGCGCTCGCCGCCGCGGTGGCACTGTCGGCCCTGGTGGCGGTGGGCGGCTGCACGGTGCAGGACACGGGCGGGGACGGCAGGCACCATCTGCCCGTGCACATCAAGCTGCCGGGCGCGGATGCCAAGCCCTCGGCGAGCGCCACCGCGAGCGCCCCGGGCACGGTCCGTGCCGCGAACGTCCTGTGGGCGCGCGGCGACAGCGGCATGGACGTACGTGAGTTGCAGGCGCGGCTGCGTCAGGTCGACTGGCTCTTCGACGGGCCGACGGGGACGTACGACGATCTCACCGAGCAGGCCGTCGCCGGTTTCCAGGGCAAGCGCGGGCTGCCGAAGACGGGCCGGACCGACACCGTCACCTGGCAGCGGCTGCTGAAGATGACGCACGAGCCGGGCAAGTGGGACCTGTATCTGATGGGCGGCCAGCCGGCCGGCGCCCCCGATCCACGCTGTCTGACCGGCCGGGTGCTGTGCATCGACAAGACGAGCCGCACCCTGCGCTGGATGATCGACGGCCGGACGGTGTCGACGATGTCGGTACGGTTCGGCGCGCAGTACACCCCGACCCGCGACGGCGTGTTCCAGGTCTACTGGAAGGCCCGGGACTGGGTGTCCACGCTCTACCACTCCCCCATGCCGTACGCGATGTTCTTCAGCGGCGGCCAGGCGGTGCACTTCTCCTACGACTTCTCGGCCCGGGGCTACGCGGGCGGCTCGCACGGCTGCGTCAACGTAAGGGACGAGGCGGCGATCGCGAGTCTCTTCGCCCAGGTGCGGACCGGCGACAAGGTCGTCGTCCACCAGTGAGGGACACGGGACGGTGAGAGGTATGAGGCGCGGGCGGGACCGGGGGAACGTGTCCCACCCGCGCCGGGTGCACGAGCCCAGGTACGGGGGGAACCCCGGCTCAGTGCGATGGCCGATGACCAGTCGGCTCACTCAGTACTGCGCCACGGCGGCCGGAAATGTCACACCTGCCGTGAAGAATTTCCCGCATGTCATGAAAGCGCAGGTCAGCGGCGTGCGTTGAGCTCAGAGCGCGCTGTACGTGGGGCTCGGGGCCGGGGTCTGCCCGGTGGCGGTGGTGTGCGACGGGGTCGGCACGGACGGCGACTGGCGCCGAGCCAGCGGGGCGAAGACCGAGGGGAGGGGACTGGCGGCGCTGCTGCCGTCGAACCCGCCGCCGGAGCCGGAGCCGCTGCCACCGCCGCCGTTGTTACCGCCGCCCGGTGCGATCGGGGATATGTGCCCCTGTCCCTCGGACTCGCCGCCCTGGCCGCCGGAGCCGGTCTGTCCGCCGCCGCTCTTGCCGTTGCCGGTGCCGCTGTCCTTGCCGCCGCTGCCCTGGTCGTTCTTGTCGTCCGAGTCGTCCGTGCCGGCGCCGGTGCGCTTCAGGAGCTTGTCGCAGTACGGCCCCACCTGGGACGAGCCGCCCGCCACACCCGCCAGGGCGCGCTTGCGGCCGGGGGCCAGGGGCTTGCCCTCGCGCACGGCACGGCAGGACGAGGCGACTCCGCGCCACCAGCTGCCCGAGCCGACGGACTTGTCGTCGGCGCCCGCGCTCGGCGTGGGGTTCGTGCCGCTCCCTGCGGCCTCGCCCGAGGAGTCGTCGGAACCGCCCGCCGTCGGCGTACCCGAGTCGCTGGAGCCGCTCGGCGCGGGTGAGACGAGGGTGCGGTCGGGCGGCGTCTCGGCGGCGGAGATCGAGGCGGCGGGCGTCGGGTCGTCGTGGAACGGCGTGGGCAGGGCGCCCGTGCCGACGGCGACCGCGACCCCGCCGAACATCCCGACGGCGACCGCGGCGGTCAGCCCGAACCGCATGGATCTGCCCCAGCGCGGGCCCGGGACGGCCGTGGCGGGCCGCCCGAGCCGGACGAGCCCGGCGTCGGAGGACGGCGTACGACCGCGCCGGCCGACGACCGCCCGTTCGACACCCTTGCCGGTGCGCACGGCCCGGAAGGCGGCCAACGCGGCTTCCTCGCCCGGGAGTTCGACCTTGGCCGGCGAGGGTTCCACGGACAGCGCGCCGAGGGTTCTGGCGAGCCGCTCGGCCTCCTCGCGCGCGGCCGGATCGACGGCTTCGAGGGACTCGCCGCGCAGCAACAGCTCGGCGGTCTCACGGTTCAGCCATCGGCCGGGGGTCCGGCCCGCGGCGGAGCCGCCGGCGGAATCGGTGTCCCCCGGAAAAGCAGAGCGCTCGTCGGCCATCACATGTCCTTCTGCGTCCGCGTGCGCGTATGCGTCACAGTGGCGGACGTCACCGCGCGGTCGCGCGGGTCTCGCTGGGGTGGCAGGGCATCCAGGGCCGCGGCCGATTCCGGGTCGCCGCCGAGCAGCTCCGCCAGCCGTTTCAGACCGCGGTGCGCGGCCGTACGGACGGCGCCGGGCCGCTTGCCGAGGGTCTCCGCGGCGGTCTTGGCGTCGAGACCCATGACCACCCGCAGGACGACGGCCTCGGCCTGGTCCTGCGGGAGTTGGGCGATGAGGGAGAGGGTGCTGTCGGTGACCAGGGCCTCGATGGCCTCTCCCTCGGTGTCGGAATCGGCGGCGCGACCGGTGAGTTCGCTCTCGTCGCCGCCTATCGCGGGACGCCGGCCGCGCATCCGTATGTGATCCAGGGCACGGTTGCGGGCGATCCGGGCCGCCCATCCGCGGAACCGGTCCGCGTCCCCGCTGAACCTCTCCAGGTCCCGGGCGATCTGCAGCCAGGCCTCGGACGCGACGTCCTCGGCGTCCGGATCGCCGACCAGCGTCCGTACGTATCCGAGCAACCGTGGGTGCACCGTGCGGTACACAGTCCGGAACGCGGTCTCGTCCCCGTCCTGTGCCGCAAGCACCGCGGCGGTCAGCTCCGCGTCGTCCCCCAGCACGTGGTCCCTCGAATGGTGTTGGTCGCGTCCGCACTCCGGCGCGAAAGGCACGTTACGACCTGAAACTGTTCCTCGTCCATGTCCGTACAAGGCTCAACTACGTGGTTCGGCGGTGCGGTGTGACAGAAAACGCACTCACGGCGCTGTAAAAAGTACGGGCCGCCGCGCGGCCCGTACAGCGCGACGGCCGGGGCCTCTCCTGTGGGGGGTGGCGGCCCCGGCCGTCTCCGCGGTGTCTCTCCGCCACAGCTCTCCTCTGCCGCCTACGGGGCACTGCCCCTCGGCCGCCAGTCGTCCTGGCTGCGGGTCGGCGCCGACTGGACCCCCGCTTCCCGCGCCGCGCTGAACGCGGCCACGAACGCCGCCACCGCCCGCCGTTCGGCCTCGCCGTCCACCTCGCCCTCGCGCAGAGCCGCACCCAACAGCGCCGGGAGGCCCGGGAGGCCCATGTCATGGTCAGCCATGTCCGTCTCCACCTCTGTCCCTGTCCCCGCCTCTGTCCCTTTCCGTCTCTCGCACTTCACGTCCTGTCCCGCCCGGTTCGCGTCCCGTCCCGCCCAACTCACGTCCCGTCCCGCCCAGTTCGCGGGCCAGACGCTTCAACCCCCGGTAGGCCGCCGTACGCACCGCGCCCGGGCGCTTGCCCAGCACCCGTGCGGCGGCGGGGCCGTCGAGGCCCACGACCACGCGGAGCAGGACGGCCTCGGCCTGGTCGCGCGGCAGGCCCCGGACCAGGTCGAGGGCGTACTCGGTGGAGAGGGACTCCAGCGCCTGGTCGTGGGTGCTGTGCGGGCCCGGCAGTTCGAGTACGTCCTGTTCCAGCGCCGCCGGTCTCGGACGCACCCGCTGTCTGCGCAGATGGTCCAGCGCCCGGTGCCGGGCGATGGTCGCCGTCCAGCCCCGGAATCCCGCCCCGTCGCCACGGAACCGGCCCAGATCCCGGGCGATCTCCAGCCAGGCCTCGGACGCCACGTCCTCGGCCTCGTCGCCGACGAGCCCGCGCAGATACCCGAGCAGCCCGGGCTGCACGATCCGGTACGCGACCGCGAAAGCGCCGTCGTCGCCCTGCTGGGCGCGCGCGACGGCCGCGCCCAGTTCCCCGTCGTACGCGTGCCCGCGTCGGGGCTCGCCTGTCTGACCCAAGGACTGTCCTCGTCCGTACCGAGTGCGCGAAGGACCCGCGGCGCGTACGCCGGGAACCGGTGGCGCGTGCGCGAGGGATCCGTACCGAGCACGGCGGCCCTCGCACCCCCGCGACGGTCCCCGCACCCCCATCGCCATCAGCGCCGGGCCTCACAGAAACGTCACAGCCCGTCGGATGTCCGACACATCTCCGGCCCGCCGGCGGGGCACGGTCCCTCCGTCCCCGGTGAACCTCCGCCCGTGGCGCCCCGCGACCGAAGGAGACCCATGTCCGACCTCCGTACCGGTGCCCTCGGCCACGGCCCGCGCGACAGCCTCGCCCGCGTCACCCACCGCCCCGGCGCGGGCTCCCGTGTCACCGCCCTCGCCGACCCCGCCCCGGCGGCCCGCGCGGCGGCGGCCGAGAACGTGTCGTTGGTCAACATGCGCTTGGACAACGGGGTGTTGGCCGACGAGTTCGTGCGGTTCGTACGGGCACGGCGGACGTACCGACACCTCGCCGGCCGCCGCGTGGATGGCGGTGGCCGCCGGGGCGGGGGCCACCGAGTCACTGCGGGACGGCGGTACCCCGCGTGAAGTACCGCCCCTCGAACCGGAGTTGGTCGCCTGCTTCGAGCGGGGTCAGACGCCGTAGACGCTAGATCGTGGTGTCCACCGGCTGTTGGGGGGTCTCCGTCGGGACGGCGCCCGGTGTGGGTACCCGATCCGCGTTCACCAGGACGCCCGCGATGAGCGCGGCCAGCAGGATCGAGGCCATCGCCCACCAGGTGGCGACGTTGAAGCCGTGCACCGCGGCCTTCGCCTCAAGGAGTTGCTTGTTCACGCCGGGGCCGGCGTGCGCGGTGGCGTAGCGGGTGGTGACCGTGGCGGCGATCGTGTTGAGGAGGGCCGTACCGATCGAACCGCCCACCTGCTGGGCCGTGTTGAAGGTGGCGGAGGCGGCGCCGGAGTCGCGCGGGGCGACGCCTCCGGTGGCCAGGGACACCGAGGTCATCATCGCCGTACCCATGCCGAGGCCGAGCATCAGCATGCCGGGCAGGATGTACGTGGCGTACGCGGGCTCCACCCCGACCTGGGCGATCAGCGCGAGCGCGCCCGCCGCGACCAGCAGGCCCGGGACCATCAGGGTGCGCGGCGGGACCTTGTACAGCAGCCGGGCCGCGACCTGCGTGGAGCCGGTGATCATGCCGACGGTGATGGGGAGATAGGCGACGCCCGTCTTGACCGGCGAATAGCCCAGGACGCGCTGCATGTAGTAGGTGAGGAAGAGGAACACACCGAACATGCCGATGGTGACGAACAGGATGGTCAGGAACGCGCCGACCCGCTGCCGGTCCTTCACCACCGTCATCGGCAGCAGCGGAACGCGCGCCCTCGTCTGCCAGAACCCGAAGGCGGCGAGCAGGACGACCCCGGCCGCGAGCAGTGTCAGCACCAGCCCGTCGCCCCAACTCCGCGACTCCGCCTCGGAGAAGCCGTAGACGAGGGTGAGCATGCCGGCCGAGCCGAGGAGCGCGCCGGGGATGTCGAGGTGCGCTTCCGGGTGCCGGGAGCTGTCGCTGAGCAGGACCCAGGCGCCGGCGAACGCGATCAGCGCGATGGGCACGTTGACGTAGAGGCACCAGCGCCAGTCCAGGTACTGGGTGAGGAATCCGCCCGCGAGGAGTCCGACGGCCGCGCCCGCGCCGACAATCGCGCCGAACACACCGAAGGCCTTGCCGCGGTCCTTCGGGTCGGTGAACGTCGTCGTCAGCAGCGACAGCGCGGAGGGGGCCAGCAGGGCGGCGAAGACACCTTGCAGCGCCCGGGCGCCGAACAGCATGCCCTGGTTGGCGGCGGCACCGCCGAGCGCGGACGCGGCGGCGAAGCCGATCAGCCCGATCATGAAGGTGTTCTTGCGCCCGGCGAGGTCGGCGACACGGCCACCGAGCAGCAGCAGCCCGCCGAAGGCGAGCGTGTAGGCGGTGATGACCCACTGCCGGTTCCCGTCCGACATGTTGAGGTCGACCTGGGCGGACGGCAGCGCGATGTTCACGATGGTCATGTCGAGGACGACCATCAACTGCGCGAGCGCGATGACGACCAGCGCCCACCAACGACGGTTCTCGGCCATATGCCCTCCCCGGTCCGACGGCCGCCTTCATCGTCCTCCCGGACCCCACCGTTGGGGAACGCCAGCGTCTCTTATTACCCCGATTTTGCCGAGCCCCGCACAGCCGCCCCCACACCGAACTCCCTTACGACCGAACGCCGTTCGCCGCGTCCCGGCACAGTGCCTACGGCGACCCGTGCCCACCGACACAGCGCCGGTCCGCCGAGGGCGCCCGGTGGCGGGACGCTGTTCCGGCACCCCGCCCGGACATCTCCCCGCGCCGCGCAGGACCGCCCGACCCCACCGAACTCCCTTACCGCCGAACGCCGTTCACGGCCCCCGCCCCGGCCCCGTCCTCAACTCCGCCCGCGTGCCCGCCGCGAGACCACCGCGCGCAGCACCCGGCGGCCCTCCGTCGACACCGCGAGCACCTGGCGCAGTCCGCCGGGGGCGGTGGTGGCGAGGAGTTCGAGGACGGTGATCTGGCGCCGCAGCTCGGCGGCGACGAGGGGGGACATTCCGTCCGTACGGCCCTCACGGCGCGAGGCGATCGCGTCCGCGTCGTCGGTGGGGGCCATGACCTCCAGGAGCCGGTGGATCCGAAGCGAGGCGAGCGAGCAGGCGTCGGCCCACTCCCGCACCGCCGCGCCGACCGGCATCGCGGGCGCCGTCGCGAGCATCGTGCGGGCGAGGGCCACGGCACGGTCCTCGCCGGGTTCCTCGAAGAGGGCGGGCAGCTTGGCGCGCGCCTGCTCCAGGCACTCCCCCCACGTCTCCCCCACGGCGCCCTCCGCGAGGCTGGACCACAGGGGCCGCAGCACCTCGTCGTCGCCGCCGAGCAACGGCACGCACCGATCCAAACAAGCCAGTCCGCCGACGGCCAGCGCACGTTCGTCGGCCTGTGCGATCAGTTCCGCCAGACTCATCCAGACCTCCCTCTTCGGGGCCCCTCCCCTATGGAGCCCGCGTTTCCCCAAACTGCGTGCTCCACCCCGGGAGTGTCACACGGGAGCGCCCTGAACAGGTCGAGAAACGGAAGAAGAGATTTTCGGCCAACTGTCGGCCACCTGGTCGTCAGACCGTGAGCGGCACAGCCCGCCCCGCCAGTGCCTTGTCCCGCTGCATACGGGTCAGGCGCAGGACGACGAGGATCGCGAGGACGCCGGCCGCGATCTCGACGGCGTCGGCGAGCAGCGACAACTGGAGGACGGCGTGGTTCTCGCCGGGCTCGGCGCTCTCCTTGTAGTGCAGGCCGCCCACCCGGTCGGCGAAGAGCGACAGGAGCCACAGCGTCCACCACACGTTGACCAGGAGATGCGACCTGCGGGCGCCCACCGGGCTGCTGGCGTCCCAGATCTCCAGGGTGATCCGGCGCGGGTACCAGAGGTTCAGGAACGGCACGAACCAACCGACCACCGCCCACCAGGACTTCATGCTCTGCTCGGCCGGATCGAACACCTCGGCGTTCCCGCGCACCAGCACGAACCAGGACACGTACACGATGACGCACACGAGCATCGCGCCCGAATGGACCTTCTCGGCCAGCGAGTCGAGCGTCTCCGCGGCATCCGACCTCCGGAGCACCGCGCTGCCGGTCGCGCCGTTCATGAGGTCGCCCGTCACGTCGTACAGCTTGAATCCGGCGTAGCCGGCGAACAGATCGGCGGCGACGACGATCCCGAGCAGCGCGGCGGCGGCCCGGCCGAGGCCGACCGGCGAGCGGAGCCGGGACACGGTTCTGGGCGTGGGCACGGGAACGGACACGATGAAGCAACCCCCCGAGTGCGGACAACAGGGAGGAACATACCGTCCGCCCTCAACCCACCTTGTCCGCCAGGGACTTGAACTGCGTCCAGGTCAGCGCCGGTGTCCCCGGATCCCACAGCTTCTGGACCGTGGCCCGCAGCGGCATCCGGATGCCGGCCGCGACCTGCGCCTGCGTCTGCGAGTTGGCCAGGTCGCACCAGACCGCGAAGGAGCCGCCGAGGATCTGGCCGTCGTACTTCGCCGGGACGGCCTGCGTGCCGCGCAGCACGCGCGGGTTCCACTGCTCGTAGATCCGCCGTCCCGTCGGATAGACGAAGGTCTGCGGCTCACCGAGGACGTAATAGAGGTACTCGTCGTTGTAGTTGAGGACCTTGCGGCCCGCGCTCAGATACGCGACGGGCTGCCGGGCGCCGATCTCCTTGCCCGTCCAGTAGGCCACCTGGAGATCCTTGGCCGCCGCCACCGAAGTCCCCTTGAAGAAGCCGTCGTTCCACACCCGCATCGTGCGGTCGTGGTCGCGGACCGTGTCGGCGCGGTCGTTGAGCCAGCCGGCGGTGAGGTCGGCGACGGTGCCGCCGGAACCGTAGGCCTTCGTCGCGGCGGCGGCCAACTGCGGGAAGGACGCCTGGGGGTTGGCGACGGTCAGCGCCTGGTACTCGTCGCCGCCGAGGTGCCACTGGTCGCCGGGGAACAACCCGGCGTATTCGTCGAGGAGTTCGTCGACGACCGCGGCGGACGCGTCCTTGGAGATGTCGATCGCACCGCGCCTGGCGACACCGGACGCATTGCGCAGTTGCAGATCCGGGTGGGCGGCGAGCACCGCGCCCAGGTGCCCCGGCGAGTCGATCTCGGGCACGACGGTGATGTGGCGGCCGGCGGCGAGATCGACGATCGACTTCACCTGGGCCTTGGTCAGATGGTCCTTGGAGACGATCTCCGGGTGGGTCGTGGAGGCGATCCGGAATCCCTGGTCGTCGGAGAAGTGCAGCCCCAGTTCGTTGAACTTCAGGTCGCCCAACTCCCGTACCCGGTCCTCGATCCAGGACGCGGTGAACGGCTTGCGCGCGATGTCCAGCATGAACCCCCGCCGCGGCTTGGCCGGTTGGTCGTGCACGACGCCCTCCGGCGCCGTACCGCCGCCGTGCACCTCCTGCTTGAGCGTGCGGGTGCCGTAGAACACCCCCGCGTCCGAGGGCCCGCTGATGGTGACCCGCCCGCCGCGCACGGTCATCGCGTACGACTCCGGGTTCGCGCCCTCGTCGTCGTTCAGCGCCAGCCGTACGTCCCCGGCGCGCACGTCACTCGCCTCGCCGCCGTACGACAGCCCCAGCTCACCGGCGATCAGTCGCCCCTCGTCGACGAGGTCCGCGTCGTCGACGACGACCCGGTTCCCCTTGGCGGGGCGCCAGCCGGGGCCGCGCGCGGGAGTGTGCGAGCGGACGGCGGGGATGGTGCGGGGGGTCTGCGACAGCGGATAGACGCGGGTCGGACTCGGGGTGGGAGTGGGGGAGACAGAGGCCCGCGAGGACGAGGAGGTGCCGTCGGCGGGACTCAGCGCGGCGCCGACCGGGCTCCCGCCCTCCCCGGACGAGGCCCACAGCCCGAGGCCGACCCCGCCCGCGACCACGGCGGTGGCCGCGGCGACCGCGATCAGCCCCCGCTTCTGCTTCAGCCGCTGCTTCCGCTTCACCTGCTTCGCCGACGAGCGGCGCCTGTGCTGGCTCACGGCGCCAACCTACGGCCCCCGGTGGAGCGCGGGTGTCCACCACACGTTCCGAAACTCTCCCGTCCGGGTGAAATTCGGGCATCTGTCGAACACGTCATGACCACTCCAGATAACGTGGTGACGCACTTCTCACCACATCGCTCATCGCATCTCTCACCACATCGCTCATCGCATCTTTCATCGCTCCCCTGCCGCACCGTCCGTGACGCGAGGATCCACACTGCCTGCGCACCGCCTCCCCCACCTCCCCGGCCGAGTGGCCATACCGGCGCTGCCCGAGCAGTCCCGCACCTCGCCGTCCCCGAATTCGCTGGAGACGTTCAACACAGCGCCTCCCGAGGACGCCCGCCACACCCTCCTCGCCTGCCTCCACAGCCTCCGCTGGTCCCGCCGCCTCACCGACCACCGCCCCTACCCCGACCTGGACGCACTACTCGCCGCGTCCGACGAGGCGGCGTACGACCTCACCCCCGGGGACCTGGCGGAGGCGCTGGCGGGCGAGTCGCTGCCGGTCCTCCCGGACGACACGTACGAGGCCGCCCACATGGCGTTGGACGCGGCGCACGCGGCCTACGAGGCCCGCTTCGGGCACGTGTTCGTCATCTGCGCGGACGGCATTGCACCGGACGAGGTCCTCGACCACGTCCTGGCAGGCATCCGGTCCCGTCTGACGAACGACCCGGAGGAAGAGCGGGTGGTGGTGGCGGAGGAACTCCGGCGCCTGGCAAGGGAACGGTTGGCCGGGATTCTGAGGGGCGCGGGGCTGTGACATGTCGCGGCTCCGCCGTGGGGCGCGACCAGCCACAGCGGACCCGCACCCGGCGCGCAACGGAACCCCCTACCCCACCAGCCGCCCGAAACTAGCCCATACGCGCACCTTTGGGTGCCAGTTTGATCACACAAGCAGGCCCGCCGTAAGACCCCCGTCAGCGCCTGGTTACGATGCTGAGGGCCGGTGGACCGTACCCGGCCGGGCCCGACCGACAGAGAAGCCGGCGCGGCCCTAAATCCCCGCTCCCGGAGGGTTCTTCCGTGCCGGCTGGAACGCTGTACCGCGGCCGGGAAGGAATGTGGTCCTGGGTGGCTCATCGAGTCACCGGCGTCCTCATCTTCTTCTTCCTGTTCGTACACGTGCTGGACACCGCTCTTGTGCGTGTCTCCCCCGAGGACTACGACAAGGTCGTAGCCACCTACAAGACGCCGATCGTCGCACTGCTGGAGTACGGCCTCGTCGCCGCGATCCTCTTCCACGCCCTCAACGGCCTGCGCGTCATCGCCGTCGACTTCTGGTCGAAGGGCCCGCGCTACCAGAAGCAGATGCTCTGGTCCGTCGTCGGCCTGTGGGTCGTGCTCATGCTCGGGGCGATCTACCCCGTGCTCGGCCACGCCGCTCGTGTTCTGTTCGGGAGCTGACGCAGATGTCTACGACTGAAACCGCAGCGTCGGGCATCGGCCCGGTGGAGAGCGCGTCCGTCTACACCGTGGACAACCCCGCGCCCCTCATCGAGGCCCCCCGCAAGCGCACCAAGAAGACCCCGAAGTCGACCCGGGGCAATTTCGAGATGTACGGCTGGCTCTTCATGCGCCTGTCCGGCGTCGTGCTGGTCGTCCTGGTCCTCGGCCACCTGCTGATCCAGCTCGTGCTCGACGGCGGCGTCTCCAAGATCGGCTTCGCCTTCGTGGCGGGCCGCTGGGCCTCGCCGTTCTGGCAGGTCTGGGACCTGCTGATGCTCTGGCTGGCGATGCTGCACGGCGCCAACGGCCTGCGCACGGTCATCAACGACTACGCGGAGCGCGCGAACACCCGGCTGTGGCTCAAGGGCCTGCTCTACACCGCCACGGTGTTCACCATCCTGCTGGGCACGCTGGTGATCTTCACCTTCGACCCGAACATCCGCTAGGCCATCGGGCTGAGGGACTGAGGAATTCTGATGAAGATCCACAAATACGACACCGTCATCGTCGGCGCCGGCGGCGCCGGTATGCGCGCCGCGATCGAGTCGACGAAGCGCAGCCGCACCGCGGTCCTGACGAAGCTCTACCCCACCCGCTCCCACACGGGCGCCGCGCAGGGCGGTATGGCCGCCGCGCTCGCCAACGTGGAGGAGGACAACTGGGAGTGGCACACCTTCGACACGATCAAGGGCGGTGACTACCTGGTCGACCAGGACGCCGCCGAGATCCTGGCGAAGGAGGCCATCGACTCCGTCCTCGACCTGGAGAAGATGGGCCTGCCGTTCAACCGCACGCCGGACGGCACGATCGACCAGCGGCGATTCGGTGGCCACTCCCGTAACCACGGTGAAGCACCCGTCCGCCGGTCCTGCTACGCGGCCGACCGCACCGGCCACATGATCCTCCAGACGCTGTACCAGAACTGCGTCAAGGAGGGCGTGGAGTTCTTCAACGAGTTCTACGTCCTCGACCAGCTGATCGCCGACGTCGACGGCGTGAAGACGTCGGTCGGTGTGGTCGCGTACGAGCTGGCGACCGGCGAGATCCACGTCTTCCAGGCGAAGGCCGTGATCTACGCGTCCGGCGGCTGCGGCAAGTTCTTCAAGGTGACGTCGAACGCGCACACCCTGACCGGTGACGGCCAGGCCGCCGTGTACCGGCGCGGGCTGCCGCTGGAGGACATGGAGTTCTTCCAGTTCCACCCGACCGGCATCTGGCGCATGGGCATCCTGCTGACGGAGGGCGCCCGCGGTGAGGGCGGCATCCTCCGCAACAAGGACGGCGAGCGCTTCATGGAGAAGTACGCGCCGGTCATGAAGGACCTCGCGTCCCGTGACGTCGTGTCCCGCTCCATCTACACGGAGATCCGTGAGGGCCGCGGCTGCGGTCCCGAGGGCGACCACGTGTACCTGGACCTGACGCACCTCCCGCCGGAGCAGCTGGACGCCAAGCTGCCCGACATCACGGAGTTCGCGCGCACCTACCTCGGCATCGAGCCGTACACGGACCCGATCCCGATCCAGCCCACCGCGCACTACGCGATGGGCGGCATCCCGACCAACGTCGAGGGTGAGGTCCTCACCGACAACACCACCGTCGTCCCCGGCCTGTACGCGGCCGGCGAGGTCGCGTGCGTGTCGGTGCACGGCGCCAACCGCCTGGGCACCAACTCGCTCCTGGACATCAACGTGTTCGGGCGCCGGGCGGGCATCGCGGCGGCGGAGTACAGCCAGAAGGCGTCCTACGTCGAGCTGCCGGAGGACCCGGCGCAGCAGGTCATCGACCAGGTCGAGCACCTGCGCAACTCCACGGGCACCGAGCGCGTGGCGGTCATCCGCCGCGAGCTTCAGGAGACCATGGACGCGAACGTCATGGTGTTCCGCACCGAGCAGACCATCAAGACGGCGGTCGAGAAGATCGCGGAGCTGCGCGAGCGCTACCGCAACGTCTCGATCCAGGACAAGGGCCGCCGGTTCAACACGGACCTCCTCGAGGCCATCGAGCTGGGCAACCTGCTCGACCTCGCCGAGGTCATGGCGGTCTCGGCGCTCGCCCGCAAGGAGTCCCGCGGCGGTCACTACCGCGAGGACTACCCCAACCGCGACGACGTCAACTTCATGCGCCACACCATGGCGTACCGCGAGGTCGGCGACGACGGCACCGAGTCCATCCGTCTCGACTACAAGCCGGTCGTCCAGACCCGCTACCAGCCGATGGAGCGTAAGTACTGATGGCTACCCCTGTTCTGGACAAGGCGGAAGCGGCCGGCCAGCCCGAGCCCGGCTTCGCCGACTCCCCCTACATCACGGTCACCTTCCGGGTCCGCCGCTTCAACTCCGAGGTCTCGGCGGAAGCGGTCTGGGAGGACTTCCAGCTGGAGATCGACCCCAAGGAGCGCGTCCTCGACGGTCTCCACAAGATCAAGTGGGAGATCGACGGCACGCTGACCTTCCGCCGCTCGTGCGCGCACGGCATCTGCGGTTCGGACGCGATGCGGATCAACGGCAAGAACCGTCTCGCCTGCAAGACCCTGATCAAGGACCTCAACCCCGAGAAGCCGATCACGATCGAGCCGATCAAGGGTCTGACGGTCCTGAAGGACCTGGTCGTCGACATGGACCCGTTCTTCCAGGCGTACCGCGACGTGATGCCGTTCCTCATCACGAAGGACACGAACGAGCCGACGCGCGAGCGTCTCCAGACGGCCGAGGACCGCGAGCGCTTCGACGACACCACGAAGTGCATCCTGTGCGCGGCCTGCACGTCGTCCTGCCCGGTCTTCTGGAACGACGGCCAGTACTTCGGCCCGGCCGCCATCGTCAACGCGCACCGCTTCATCTTCGACTCGCGCGACGAGGCGGGCGAGCAGCGCCTGGAGATCCTCAACGACCGTGACGGCGTGTGGCGTTGCCGCACCACCTTCAACTGCACGGACGCGTGCCCGCGAGGCATCGAGGTCACGAAGGCGATCCAGGAAGTGAAGCGGGCGCTGATCACGCGGCGCTTCTGAGGTTGTTTCCGTACGGCTGCGAGGGCCCCGTTTCCGGGTTGGAAGCGGGGCCCTCTGGCGTGCGGCAACCCGTTTGGGTGAACGTGATCGTCAAGGACATACCGGCGCTGTCCGGCCTACGATGATGCTCTCGACACCAGCCCACGGGAGGCACCTGATGTCCGCAGCAGCGGTCGAGCGGCCGAATGAGGACCGTCCGTTGATCGCGGAGGCGAACCGGATCATGGATCGCCTCCCGGGCTACCGCGTCGAGATCATCGGAGGCCAGATCATCGTGTCCCCGCCACCGGACGGCCCGCACGCCGAGGCCTTGACCGACCTCATGCTGCCCTTCGCGGCTTCCGGTCTGCATGGGACGGAATCGAAGGTGCTCCAAGGCGTCGGCCTCTGGCTACCGACCGGGACAGAGGACTACGCGATCCCCGACCTTGTGGTGGTCGACGCCGACTACCGGGATCACTACGTCGAGAACAACTGCTACGACCCCATCTGCTTCCGCCTGGTCCTGGAGGTCACCTCCAGCAACTATCGGACGGACCTGCGAGACAAGGTGAAGGCGTACGCCGCCGCCAAGATCCCGGTTTACGTGATCATCGACCGCAAGCATCAGCGCCTCCACGTCCTGACCAGCCCCACAGGGGACGATTACGAGAGCCACCGGCCGCACTCCCCCGGCGAAGTGGTCACCCTGCCCAAGTCCATCGGCGCCGAAGTCACCCTCGACGTCGCGGAGATCCTCAAGGCCGGACAGCCCCAGAACGGCTGAGCGCGTTCACAACTGGCTCAGGATCGTCGGGTCCGTGATCCCCGTGTCGTTCGCCAACAACACCGCCTTACTGAGGATCACCGCCGACATCCGATCCCCCTCGTACGGCAGATACCCGGCCTGCGGAGCGGACGACGCCGCGCTCGGAACGATGCAGAGGTACCGGTCGTCCGGGGTCATCAGGATGTTGCCGGACCCCAGGTGGATCTTGTACGTGTGCCGCTCCCCCTTGACGTGCAGGAAGCGCCCCTCCAGCGTGCAGCGGTCCGCTATCGCGAGCCTCGGGATCAGGCGGGCCAGCAGCGTGCGGCGGGTCTGCGCGCTCTGGTTCAGCTCCGCGAAGCCGTACGACGTCCAGTACGCGCGGAAGCGTCCGCCGGGGCCGCCGTCCTGCCAGGTCGGGTCGTTGCCCACGCTGGCCACACCGACGAACAGGTCGACGTCGCGCAGGACTTCGGACAGGACGAGGGGCGGTACGGAGTCGAGCGGGAGCGGGTCGACCGCGGCCCTGCCGTCGCGTGGCCGCATGCGGTACTCGCCGCCGTAGCAGTGCGCGGAGTTGGGCGGGGCGTCGATCGGGTAGAAGCGGACCTGGTCGGTGCGCAGGTGCATGAAGCTGCCGGACGCGCTGAGGTCCGCGCGGTCGGCGCCGCCGTCGCCCCCGATCCAGTACTCGGCGCGCAGGCCCCACCGCGGGAGTTCGCGGACGGCCGGCGGGGCCTCGTCGTCGACGGCCAGCCGGAGTTTGTTGTGCCAGCCGCGGACGGCCGCCAGGGAGTGGAACTGGTGCTGGCGCAGGACATGGGCCGCGAAGCGGTTGGAGTACGTGGCCGTCGTCCGCTCGGCGTCGGTGAGGAGGTACACCTCGCGGTGGGCCTGCTTGAACGGCTGGGTGATCGCGTGCCGTTCCAGCCAGTCCCGCCAGGCGACGATCTCGTCGGGGCTGTGTCCGACCGGGTGCCAGAGCGCGACCAGCGTGCCCTCGGTCACCGGGGTGTCGGCGAGGGTGCGCAGTGCGCCGTCGGCGTGTCCGACCGTCGTCCCGTCGACCGTCCACAGCAGTCGGCGGGCCAGGGTGCCGACGAGGGGGTGGTCGACGTAGCGCTCGCGCCAGGCGGCGTAGGTCCAGGTGCGGCGGGCCAGGAACTGGCGGTCCAGGCGCTCGCTCTGCGCCGTGAGCATCTTGTCGATGTCCTTGATCGCGGCCTTGAGCTCCTTGAGCTCGTCGGCGTGGTCGCGGCGGACGGCGGCGGGCACCGCCTTGACGGCCTTTCCGGTCGCGGTGCGCCAGCTCAGTGTCGCTTTGGGGCCGTGGACCTCCAGGAGTGCCGTGGTCTCGCCGAGTGACAGCTCCACCCGGCCGACCTCGGTCAACCCGTAGGCGGGGACGGCCAGTTCCTCGATCTCCTCGCGGCTGAGGCCCTTCTCCTCGGCCTTCGCGTCCAGCGCCGTGTTCAGCAGCTTGAGCGTGCCCTTGTACGTGACGCGGGTGCCGAGGCGGGCGAGTTCGGCGAGGGCCGCCTCGCTGTCGATCCGGGACAGGGCGTTGACCGCCGCGTTGGCGACCTTGGGGTTGACCGGGCCCAGGCCGGGCACCTTGCGCAGCGCGGTCTCGACGAGGGTGCCGAGGGCGCGGGCGGTCTCGGGGTGCGGCGGCAGGAGGGCCAGCGACCAGGCGAGTCCGCGCAGAGCGATGGCGTTGTACGCGTCGAAGCTCTCCCCCGTCTGCTCCGTGGCGGCCAGCGGGTGGGTGCGCGGTCGGCCCACCAGCCGTAGCCAGGGCACCAGTCGGGAGCGCACCGCGTCCGGACCGACGGCGTCGACCAGTGTCCGTCCGGTCTTCTCCCACTTCGTGGAGGGACGGGCGGCGGTGGCGGTGGTGGCGTGGGCGACCAGGCGCCGCCAGTCCTCGCCGAGGTCGGTCAGTTCCGCGATCGCCGCGTCGGCCCAGGCCTCGCCGGGGTTCACCACGGGGTCGGTGATCCGGTCGACGATCGGGCCCAGCACATCGGCGCCGTTCCACCGCGTCAGGTGCGAGCGGCGGATCAACGCGACGAAGTCTCCCGGGAGTTCACGGCCCTCGGCGAACTCCAGCTCGGCGAGCCGGGCGAGTTCGTCGGTGTCGTAGTGCAGCTCCTGGTCGGCGAGCACGCGCATGAGGGTGGCGCGGGCCTCGTGCGGCTGTCCCTCGATCTTCTCGACTCCCCGGAGTGCGTTGCGCAGGCACGTGATGCGGTGGCGCAGGGCCGGGTCCCCGGCCGTCTCCTCGTAGCGCTCCAACAGCAGTTGGGACACCCGGACCTGGAACTGCGCGGAGGTGTCCATCACCGCGGAGACGACGGGGCCGGCCAGCCGGTACTGGTACCACTGGTCGTCGAGCAGTTCGGCGAACTCGATCAGTTCGAGGACCAGACGGTCGCTGTCGTCGGTGGCGATCAGGCCCCGGATGTCGCGGAGTTTCTCGTCGTACCCGGCGGGTGTGTCGCTCATCAGCCACCCACCAGCGCGACGAGCTTCAGGAACGTGACCTCGACGCCGAGCCCCAGCTCGATCTCCTCGTCGAACTCGGTGAGCTGGCGGTCCCCCACCAGCAGCAGGAAGCCGTTGCCCGCGAAGGCCGCGAGGGCCAGCTCCGTCTGCTCCTCGGGGTCTATCCGGCGGGGGGTGCGCAGCGCGTATCCGTTCAGCACCCGCTCCGTGTCGCGCGGCTGGACCAGGCCCTGGAAGACCTCCGGCGTCCGTGCGTTGTACTCGGCGACCTCCTGGAACACCCGGCGGCGGATCAGCTCGCGCACGCCGATGCGCTCCTCGGCGATCTCCAGCCCTCAGCCGTCGCTCCGGCTCCCGCTTGTCGTCTCGTCGACGAACGTCACGATTCCCATGCCTCCGACAGTACGAGGCAGCACTGACAATCCCGCGCCGAGGCCAATCCCGGCCCTTCGCCGATCATCGCTCTAACCTGACGGCATGTCAGATGAAGAGTCGTACGAACTGCTCGGCTTCGACAACGTCCTGCTCCCCGTCGGAGACCTCGCCGAGGCCGTCCCCTTCTACGAACGCGCCGGGTTCACCGTCGGGTTCCGGCTCGACGAGGCCGGGATCGCGATCCTGAAGGTCGGCGGCGAGACACCCGGGGTGCTGCTGCGGCAGGAGGAGGGGCTCGGGCACCGGCCGCCGGCCTGGCCCTCGGCCCGCGTGTGGCTGGAGGTGCCGGACGCGCGGAAGGCCGCGCAGCGCCTCGGGGCGGCCGGCATCGCGCTGCTCGACGCACCCTTCTCCGTGGCCACCGGGTGGACCGTCGAGATCGCCGATCCCTGGGGCAACGTCCTCGGGTTCACGGACTACTCGAAGCGGCCGGAGCTGGCGCGGCGGGTGTGACGCAGGTCCCAGCACAAGCGAGTTGAACACGTTCAAAAATGCTCCTACAGTTTCCCCTGTCAGCATTTTTGAACGTGTTCAAGAAGGGGGAGGCGCATGGACCGCACGGTCATCGCCTACGTCATCTATCTGATCGTCAGCATCGGACTCACCGTCTGGGTGGCCCGCACGCTCAGCCGCAACGGACGGATCTTCCTCGCCGACGTCCTCCGGGGGAACGAAAAACTCGCGGAGGCCGTGAACCACCTCCTGGTGGTCGGTTTCTACCTCGTCAACCTCGGGTTCGTCGCCCTGTACCTCAGCGGCGACGGCACCATCGACGACACCCGGGGCATCTTCGAGGCCCTCTCGAAGAAGCTGGGCGTGGTGCTGCTGGTCCTCGGGGTGATGCATCTGGGGAACGTGTTCGTGCTCAACAAGATCCGCAGGCGCGGGGTCCTGGAGCACGAGCAGGTGCCGCCGGTCGGGCCGCAGGGCTGGGTCCCGCCGACGGTCGGGGCGTGACGGGGGTGGCCCCGGCCACGGCACCCCGGGACCGGGACGCCCCGCGCGTCCCGGTCCACGGGCTCACCGTCCTCTACGACGCCGACTGCGCCCTGTGCGCCTTCGTGCGCGACTGGCTCGTACGGCAGTCGCAGTTGGTCCCCCTGGAACTGGTACCGGCCTCCTCCGAAGAGGCACGACAACGCTTTCCCGGGCTCGACCATCGCGCCACCCTCGAGGAGATCACCGTCGTCGGCGACTCCGGGCAGGTCTACCGAGGTGCCGCCGCCTGGATCGTCACCCTGTGGGCCCTGCGCGAACACCGGCCGCTGGCACACCGGTTGAGCACCCCGGCCGGGGCCAGGATCGCCAAGGGCGCCGTGCTCGCCGCCGCGAAGTGGCGCGGGGCGCAGTGGGGCCCCGGCGGGTGGGGCGGTGGCGTGTACCGGCAGCGGGACGGCTGGACGTACGACCCGAACACCGGCTGGTCGTACACCGGGCCGGGCTGCGCAGGCGGTTCCTGCGCCACTGGATAGGCTCTGTTTCCGTGCCCGCGAAGAACGACAGCCCCGAAGAGGACGGCGGTACGCCCGCCAAGTCCGCGAAGTCCGAGCAGACCCGCGCGCTGATCCTGGAGACGGCCATGCGGCTGTTCCAGGAGCACGGCTACGACAAGACGACGATGCGGGCGATCGCCAAGGAGGCGGGCGTCTCGGTCGGCAACGCCTACTACTACTTCGCCGGCAAGGAGCACCTGGTCCAGGGCTTCTACGACCGTCTCGCCGAGGAGCACCGGCTCGCGGTCCGCGAGGTGCTGGACAAGGAGACCGATCTGGAGGCGCGGCTCTCGGGCGTGCTGCGGGTGTGGCTGGACATCGCGAAGCCGTACCACGAGTTCGCGGTGCAGTTCTTCAAGAACGCCGCCGACCCGGACAGCCCGCTCAGCCCGTTCTCCGCGGAGAGCGAGCACGCGCGTGTGCAGGCCATCAGTGTCCACCGGGAGGTGCTCTCGGGGGCGAAGACCAAGGTGGCGCCGGAACTGCGGGACGTGCTGCCCGAGTTGATGTGGCTCTCCCAGATGGGGCTCGTCCTGTACTGGGTGTTCGACCGGACCGAGGGGCGCGAGCGCAGCTACCGGCTCGCCGAGCGCGGCGCCCGCCTCACCGCGCGCGGTGTGTCGCTGGCCCGCTTCCGGGTGCTGCGGCCGCTCGTCCTTGAGGTGCACGAGCTGTTCACGGACTTCCTGCCGGGCATGACCCACGCGCTGCCCGACCCGGCGAAGAAGAAGCGCGGGGCGCCCGCCGCCGGACCCGCCGACGACGAACGCCCCTGAGCGGTCAGGTCAGTTGACCGCGTCCACCTCGCCCTCGGCGAGCTCGACGTCGTAGACCAGCGGGCCGTCCGCCACGGTGACCTGCCGGGCGATCGCGCCGTACGAGGGTGCGGTCGTCGCCAGGAGGTAGGTGCCCGGTGCCGGCACCGAGACGATGTACGAGCCGTCCGCCAGGGACTCGACGCGGTCCAGTTCGCGTCCGCCGGTCGTCCGCAGCGTGACGGACGCGCCCTCCACGGGCTCGCCCTCGGCCGTACGGACGAAACCGTGGACGGCCGACGCCGGGCCCTCCACGACGGCCTGTACGGGCTCCTCGGCGGGTTCCACGGCGAGGTGCGGCAGGCTCTTGTCGAGCCACGCCGGGAGCCACCAGTTGGAGTTGCCCAGGAGGTGCATCGCGGCCGGCACCAGGGCCGTACGCAGGATGAAGGCGTCCAGGGCGACCGCGGCGGCCAGGCCGACGCCCGCCGTCGCCGCGCCCGTGTTGCCGCTCAGGACGAAGGCCAGGAAGACGCAGACCATGATCAGGGCGGCGGAGTTGATGACCCGGCTGGTCTCCGCGAGGCCGACGCGGACCGCGCGGGCGTTGTCCTTGGTGTGCACCCATTCCTCGTGCATACGGCTCACCAGGAACACCTGGTAGTCCATGGAGAGGCCGAACAGCAGGGACAGCATGATGACCGGCAGGAAGGCGTTGATCGGGCCCTCCTTGCCGAGGCCCAGCATGTCCAGGCCCCAGCCCCACTGGAAGATCGCCACCAGGACACCGAAGGAGGCCGCCGCCGCGATGAGGTTCATCAGGGCGGCCGTCAACGGCACCACCAGGGAACGGAACGCGAGCAGGAGCAGCAGGAAGCTCAGACCGATGATCGTCGCGACGAAGAGCGGGAGGCGGTCGCCCGTCACCGACGCGAAGTCCTTCGAGATCGCCGTCACACCGCCGACGTGACCGGTCGCGCCGGCCCCGGGGATCACCTTGTCCCGCAGAGTGTCGATCAGGTCGTCCGTCTCCACGGACTGCGGTGAGGTCTTCGGGACGACCTGGATCACCGTCACCCCGCTCACGGGCGGCAGCGCGGCGACCTGGGCGACGTCCTTGGTCGCCCGGATGTCCTCGACCAGGGTGGCCGTGTCACCGCTCGACGTGACCACCTGGAGAGGGCCGTTGAAGCCGGGGCCGAAACCGTCGGCCAGGAGGTCGTACGCCTTCCTGGTGGTCGTCGAGGCGTTGTCGTTGCCCTGGTCGGTGGCGCCGAGGCGCAACGACAGCACGGGGAGGGCGAGGACGGCCATGACGACGAGGGCGAGGGCGGCGATCCGGCGCGGCCGCTTCTGCACGGCGGCCGACCAGCGGACCGCGAGGTTGTCGGTGCGCTCCGGCTCGGGGCCGTTCTCCAGCTTGCGGCGCTGCTTGCGGCTGAGCACGCGCGGGCCCAGGAAGCCGAGCAGGGCGGGCAGCAGGGTCGTGGCCGCCAGGACGCTCAGGACGACCGTGAGCGAGGTGCCGACGACCACGCCGTCCAGGAAGCGCAGGTTCGTCACCAGCATGCCGGCGAGCGCGATGCACACCGTGCCGCCCGCGAACAGCACGGCCCGGCCCGAGGTGTTGAGGGCGATGACCGTCGACTCCTCCGGATCGAGGCCGCGTTGGAGCCCGCGTCGGTGCCGGGTGACGATGAACAGGGCGTAGTCGATGCCGACGCCGAGGCCGATCAGGGTGGCCAGCAGGGGTGCCAGGTCGGGGATGTCGGTGGTGTGGCTGAGGAGCTGGGTGGAGAACAGGCCCGTGCCGACGCCGAAGATCGCGATGCCGATCGGGAGCAGGGCGGCGTAGAACGAACCGAATGCCAGGAACAGGACGACGGCCGCCGCGAGGATGCCGACGCCCTCGGCTATGCCGCCCGGCGGTTCCTCGACCCGCTGGACGGCCTGGCCGCCCAGCTCGACGTGGAGGCCGTCACGCTGTGCGTCCTGCGCGGTGTCGACGACCTTCTGGACGAGCTCCTTGGGGACGGCGTTCGCCTGCTCGGCGAAGGTGATCTGCGCGTACGCGATCGTCCCGTCGGAGCTGATCTGGGTGGCGCCCCGGGCGCCCGAGTAGGGGCCGGTGACCCCGCCGACGCCCTTCATGTCCGCGATCCTGTCCAGCGCGGGCTGGATCCGGGACTGGACGGACTGGTCCTTCACCGAGCCCGAGTCGACCTTCCACACCACCGTGTCGGTGTCGCCCGAGCTGTTCGGGAAGGCCTTCTCCATCAGGTCGTACGCGCTCTTGGAGTCCGTGTCCGGGAGGGAGAAGACGTTCGCGTAGTCCGTACCCGCCGCCGTGGCCGAGAAGCCCAGGCCGAACAACGCCCCCACCCACAGCAACAGGACCACCAACCGGTGCCGATAGCACCACCGTGCCAATGCCGCCACGCTCAACGCTCCTTCATCGAAACCGAGTCGACTCGGTCGGTCGGTCAGTTGGTCCCCCAGGTCCTGGGCTACAGAATTGGCGGCGGCACGCACGCGTGGACATGTCCTGGCCATGACTCTCAAGGAACTCCAAAGACCGGACGGCCCCGATGTCAGTGCCGCCGCCGATACTGGGGGCATGACGGCTCCAGGAACCGTGCTGGTGGTCGAGGACGAACCGAGCATCGCCGACGTCCTCGCCATCGCGCTGCGCTACCACCGCTTCGAGGTGATGACCGCCGGCACCGTGCGCGAGGCGCTCGCGCTGGCCGAGCGCACCCGCCCCGACTGCGCGCTGCTCGACGTGATGCTCCCGGACGGCGACGGCCGCGCCCTGGGGCACGAACTGCGCGCCCGCAGGCCCGAGCTGGCGATCGTCTTCCTCACCGCGCGGGACGCGCCGGCCGAGATCGTCGGCGCCCTCGGCTTCGGCGACGACTACATCACCAAGCCCTTCGACATCGACGTGGTCGTCGCCCGCATCACCGCCGTCCTGCGCCGCACCCGCCCCGCCGACGTCCTCCCGCAGCGCCCGCCCCTGCGCTACGGCGACCTGGAGCTGGACGAGACGACGTACTCGGTGCACCGCGCGGGCCGCTCGGTCGAGCTGACCCCCACCGAGTACGCCCTGCTGCGCTTCCTGGTGCGCAACGGCGGGCGGGTCGTGCCCAAGGAGCAACTCCTGCGCCACGTCTGGCAGTACGAGCACACCCCGCAGGAGTCGACCGTCGTCGAGACCTACATCAGCTATCTGCGGCGCAAGCTGGAGACCCTGGGACCGCCCGTGATCACCACGCGCCGGGGCGTCGGATACGGGCTCGCATGAACATCCGCCTGCCGAACTGCGAGCGCGGTGCCCACTCCCTGCGCGCCAAGCTGACCCTGGCCAACCTCGCGCTGCTCTCCCTCGGCATCGTCATGGCCACCGCCGTCAGCCTGATGGGCATGCGGCACTATCTGCTCGCCCAGGTGGACGCGGAGCTGACCAAGTCCCGTGACTCGCTGAGCAGTTCGCAGCTCACCATGCGGCAGATCAACGTACTGAGCTCGCTGGCCGGCATCGGCGACCGGCTGGTGCCGCAGCAGCAGGCCGGCTCCCCGAAGCCGGACACGGTGTTCGCGGCGGTCGACCGCCGGGGCAAGGTGCTCACGATCGCCGGGTACGCGCCGACCGCCGCGCAGCGGGCGCTCGCCGACGCCTTCCAGGACCCGACCAAGCTCACCAAGGACGGCACTCCGCGCGACATCTCGCTGCGCGGCGACTCCTACCGGGCGACCGGGACCCAACTCACCGACGGCACGTACATCCTGATCGCCGCCGCCACCGGCAACCTCCACCACGGCATGGCCAAGGCCCTCAAGCTGGACCTCACCTTCGGCAGCCTGCTGCTGGTGCTGCTCGCCACGCTGACCATGATCAGCGTGCGGCGGCGACTGCGGCCCCTGGAGGACATGGTCGAGACCTCGACGGCGATCGCCGAGGGCGATCTGACCCGGCGCGTGCCCTCCAGCCACCACCCGACGCAGGAGGTCGAGCAACTGCGCCTCGCCCTCAACTCCATGCTCCACCAGGTGGAGTCGGCGTACCGCACGCGCGAGCGCACGGCGGCCCAGCTGCGCCGCTTCGTGGCCGACGCCTCGCACGAGCTGCGCACCCCGCTGTCGGCGATACGCGGCTACCTCCAGCTGTACGACAAGGGCATGCTGACCGAGCCCGACGAGCGCAGACGGGCCTGGGACCGGATGAACGCGGAGGCGGACCGGATGGGCCACCTCGTCGACGAACTCCTCATGCTGGCCCGCCTGGACCAGCGGCCCGAGCTGCGCTTCCGCAACGTCGATCTGAGCCGCCTGGTGCGGGACGCGGCCGAGGACCTGCGGGTGCAGCAGCCCGAGCGGCCCGTCACGGTCGGCGCCGACGGCTCCCTCCTGGTGCGCGCCGACGAGTCGGGGCTGCGCCAGCTGGTCGGCAACCTGGTGACCAACGTCCGCACCCACACCCCCGCCGACACGCCCGTACGGCTCGGTGTGGAGCGCGAGGACGGGGTCGTACGGCTGTGTGTCGCGGACCAGGGGCCGGGGCTGTGCGAGGACGACGCGGCGCGCATCTTCGACCGCTTCTTCCGGGCGGGCGGCGGCGCGGGCAGCGGACTGGGGCTGGCCATCGTGCAGGGCGTCGTACAGGCGCACGGCGGCGAGGTGGCGGTGCGGACGGCGCCGGGCGAGGGGCTCGCGGTGACGGTGACCCTGCCGACACGGACGCCCGTGCCGTCGTAGGACACCAGGGCCAGGGGTCTCAGCCGGTGTCCGCCTGGACGAGGGCCCACACCGTCTTGCCGTGCGGGCCGCGGCTCCAGACGCCCCAGGCGGCCGCTATGCCCTCCACGAGGTGGAGTCCGCGGCCGGCCTCCTCGACGTCCGTCACGACCCGCAGCCGGGGCTCCAACCGGCCCTCGTCCGACACCTCGATGAGGCAGGAGCCGTCCGCGAGGGCCGTCACCGCCACCTCGAACTCCCGCTCCAGGAGCGGCCCGTGGCGTACGACGTTGGTCGCCAGCTCGGACACGAGCAGCACCGCGTCCTGGAGCGCCGGGTCGTCACTCCGGTGCCCCCAGTCGGCCAGATGGTCCCGGACCCGGCGCCGGGCGAGACCCACCGAAGCCGGATGCCGGGGCAGCCGGAAGGAGTTGCGTCTGACCACGTCGGCTCCTCACCCCACACACGCCTCCGTCACATGGTGCTGCGTGTGGTGGCCGTCCGCCGTCACTCGGACAAAAGATCGAACAAAGGTCAACGCCGCGGCAGCACGTCCGCTGCCGCGGAGCCGCCTCAGATCCAGTCCAGCGCCCACAGCCGGAACACGCCGGTGCCGTCCGTGAGGTAGGAGATGCCGCCGACGTCCTCGCTGCTCACGACGTACTCCTTGCGCTGCCACAGCGGGATCAGCGGCACGTCCTCGGCCACGTCCGACTGGAGGTCGCGGAAGTCGTCGTCGACACGGCTGCGGTCGGCGTACTGCTGGCTGCTGAGGATCAGTTGGTCGACGATCTTGTTGCTGTAGCCGGTGTTCATGGTGGAGCCGGTGCCGACGAGCGGGGAGCCGAAGGTGTCCGGGTCGGGGTAGTCGGCGACCCAGCCGACGGCGTACGCGTCCAGCTTGCCGGTCGCCCAGCGCTTCTGGAAGTCGGTCCACTCGTAGCCCTTGACGTTCACCTTGAAGAGCCCGCCCGCCTCCAGTTGCTTCTTCAGCTCGGCGGCCTCCTCGGCGCCTGCGCCGTGCCCGATGCCGTACCCGTAGGTGAAGGTCACCGGGAGGGAGACACCGGCCTCTTCGAGGAGGGCCTTCGCCTTCTTGGTGCTCTGGGAGGGGTAGTCGTCGAAGAAGGACGTCGTGTGGCCGACGAGACCGGCGGGGATCAGCGAGTACAGCGGGTCGACCGTGTCGTCGTACACCGTGGCGGCCAGTTGTTCGCGGTTGATCAGCCAGGCCATGGCCCGCCGCACCAGGACGTCGTGCAGGGGCGTGCCCTTACGGGTGTTGAGGTACAGGTTGCGGGTCTCGGAGCTGTCCGCCTCCGACACCCGCTGGTTCGGGTCGCTCGCCGAGAGCCCGGAGAGCATCTTCGGGGGCAGCTGGCGGGTGGCGACCTTGACCCGCTTCTCCTGGTACGCCTTCTGCAGCGCGTCCGAGTCGGCGTAGTACCGCAGCTCGATCGGGCTGCCGGTGCTCTTGACGGCACCCTTGTAGTGGCCGTTCGGTGTGAGGACCGCCCTCTTGCCCTTCGTATACGTCGTCAGGGTGTACGGCCCGGTGCCGTCGGCCCGGAAGCCGTTGCGCGGGGCGTCCTTCGGGTACTTGGTGCTGTCGACGATCGAACCGGCGCCGGTGGCCACCTTGAAGGGGAACGTGGCGTCCGGCGACGAGAGATGGAAGGTGACGGTCATCCCGGAGGCGTCGACCGAGCCGAGCGTGGAGAGCAGCGCCGACGGACCCACATCGGAGTTGATCTTCTTGACCCGGTCGAAGGAGTACTTGACGTCCTCGGCGGTCATCGAGCGCCCGCTCGGGAAGGTGAGCCCCTCGCGCACCACACAGCGGTACGTCCGCAGCCCGCCGCCCACGAACGCGCAGCTCTTGGCCGCGTCCGGCACGGGTGTCGTGCCGCCCGAGTCGAAGGTCATCAGCGACTGGAAGACGTTGCTGTACAACGCCCAGGAACCGGCGTCGTAGGCGGCGGCCGGGTCGAGGGACGTGACGGCGTCCGTCGTCCCCACCGTGATCGTCTTGTTCTTGTTCCCGTCCGGGGGCAGCAACTGCCAGCCCCCGACTCCCACGGCCGCCAGAACCAGCAGCGTCGCGAGAATCCGTATGCGAACCGACCGCATCGGTGTGCCCTCCCAAGGACCCTCCCGGGTCCCTCGCATATGCCACTCCCCTAGTGGCGCGGATCACCTAACCACAGGAGTTTCATGTGGGGGAAGAGGGTTCTGCCGAGATGAGAAAGAACTTACCGACCGGTGTTAATGGCCCGTTTCACAGGCGACTCCCAGCCAAGTGCCGAGAGCGCCTTCCACCGGCAACTAGGCCTGTTTCGAGGCGAGTTCGACGATCGTGATGTCCGACGGCGCCCCCACTCGCGTGGGCGGCCCCCACGCGCCCGCGCCCCTGCTGACGTACAGCTCGGTGTCGCCGTAGCGCTCCAGTCCGGCGACCGTCGGATTGGCCGCCGCCGCGACGAAGTTGCCGGGCCACAACTGGCCGCCGTGGGTGTGCCCGGAGAGCTGGAGGTCGACGGCGTGCTTCACGGCCTCGTGGATCTGCACGGGCTGATGCGCGAGCAGCACGCACGCGCGCGTGGTGTCACGATCGCCGAGCGCCTTCCCGAAGTCGGGCCCCTGTCCCTCGCTCTCGCCCTGGAGGTCGTTGACCCCGGCGAGGTCGAACCCGGGGAGTTCGGTACGGGCGTTCTCCAGGGGGTGGATCCCGAGCCTGCGGACCTCTTCCAGCCACTGTTCGGCGCCGGAGAAGTACTCGTGGTTCCCGGTGACGAAGTAGCTCCCGTGACGGGCCCTCAGCCCGCCCAGGGGTGCCGCCGCGGGCCCCAGGTTCTTGACGCTGCCGTCGACCAGGTCACCGACGACCGCGATGAGATCGGGCTGCGTCGAGTTGATCGTGTCGACGACCTTCTGCGCGAACCCACGGCCCAGGACGGGCCCCAGGTGGATGTCACTGACGACCGCGATCCTGTACCCGTGCGCGGACCGCGGCAGCTTGGCCAACGGCACGGTGACCCGCTTGACACCCGGCCCGCGCAGCACCCCGTAGGTGCCGTATCCGACGGTCCCCACGGCGGCAGCGGCAGCCGCACCCCCGACGGCCCGCGAGACGAAGAGCCGACGCGAGGGACCGGAAGGCCGCGGCTCCTCCGTGGCTGGGGGCTCGTGCTCTTCTACGGCCGTCTCGGCCCGCCCGCGCCGGTCGAGGAAGCGGCGCAGCAGCGGCCGTAGGATCTCGCCCGCGAGGACGGCCAGCAGGAGGTAGATCGCCAGGGCCATCCACAGGAAGCCGGGCCAGCCCAGGGTGCGTTGGAGCCAGAAGGGGGCGCCGCCGCGTTCGGCGGCCAGGGCCGCGATCATCAGGACCGGGCCGGCCACGAACACGGCCGTGCCGGTCACGCGGGCGGGGCCCCACGCGCGCGTGGTGTCGCGGACGAGGCGGCGCCAGACGTACCAGTGCCCGCCGCCGAGGACGGCGACCGCGACCAGGACGACGAGGGCGATGACGAGGATGGCCACTTCTTTATGAGGTCTCGCGCAGTGCGCGCAGTCCACGCAACCCGAGGCCCCCGATGACCGTCCCCAATACGAAGGACACGACGGCCAGGGTCAGATGGACCCAGAAGTACGCCGTCGGGCGGCCGTCGTCGAAGGCCAGGCCGCTGCCGTCCGCGACGAGATTCTTGACGAAAGTGACCCAGATGATCCAGCTCCACACCCCGAAGGCGAGCAGGAACCAGGAGACGGGGCGGCTGAGCTTCATGAGTCCAGTATCGCCGTCGCCCCTGGGGGCCCGTGTCCGGGGTGGGGCCGCTGACGGGACTTCGGGTCCCCGGGCATGTACGTTCTCGTGCGTGCCCGCTCCACTGCAGACCATCAGGCGATCCCTGCTGGTGCTTTCCGCCGCCCTGTCGTCCCTCGCGCTCACCGCGCCCGTCGCCCTCGCGGCTCCGAGTCCCACTCCGACTCCGTCCGCGACTCCTACGGCCACTCCCCCGGCGAACATGTCGTCGGTGGGCGGCACCCGTCTCGGCATGGCGGGGACGCAGGTCAATCTGACGTCGGGCGTCCCGGTGCTGCCGAAGGACGTGACCGCGCGGTCGTGGATCGTGAGCGACGCAGAGTCGGGCGCGGTGCTCGCCGCGCACAACGCGCACTGGCGGCTGCCTCCGGCGAGCACCCTGAAGATGCTGTTCGCGGACACCGTGCTGCCGAAGTTCCCTAGCACGACCGAGCACAAGGTCGTCGCGTCGGACCTGGCCGGCATGGGCGCCGGTTCCAGCGTGGTGCCGATAAAGGAGGGCGAGAGCTACACGGTCCGCGATCTGTGGCTCGGTGTCTTCCTGCGCTCCGGCAACGACGCGGTGCACGTCCTGTCGCACATGAACGGGGGCGTCGACAAGACCGTCGCCGACATGAACACGCACGCCCAGGACCTCCAGGCGCTGGACACGCGCGTGGTGACGCCGGACGGCTACGACGAGCCGGGGCAGGTCTCGTCGGCGTACGACCTGACGCTGTTCGCGCGCTCGGGTCTTCAGAAGAAGGACTTCCGGGAGTACTGCTCGACGGTGAGCGTGAAGTTCCCGGGCGAGACCACGAAGGTGAAGGGCAAGTCGGTCCGCGGGACCTTCGAGATCCGCAACACCAACCGGCTGCTGAGCGGTGACTCGGACGTGTCGGTGTACCCGGGCATCGCGGGCGTCAAGAACGGCAACACCACCAACGCGGGCGCCACCTTCACCGGAGTCGCCGAGCGGGGCGGCAAGGTGCTCCTGGTCACCGTCATGAACCCGGAGAAGGACGAGCACAACGAGGTCTACAAGGAGGCCGCGAAGATCCTCGACTGGGGCTTCCAGGCGGACGGGAAGGTGCAGCCGGTGGGTGAGCTGGTCGCGCCGAAGAACGCGGCTCAGGCGAGCGCACAGCCCGGTGCGACGGCCACCGGGGAGGCGGGCGGCGACACGTCGTCCAAGGAGCCGGCCGCGAACTCCACGGCTTCGGCCGCCGAGGAGGACGGTTCGAGCGGGGTCGGGATCGCGCTCGCGGTCGTCGGCGGGCTGCTGGTGCTGCTGGCCGGCGCGGTCTTCCTGGTCAACCGGCGCTGGCCGCTGCCGGATCTGGTCCGTCGTCGCCCTCGTCCCTGACCTTGGGGTTCTCGGTCTCGTCGGCCGGGTCGTAGTCGTCATCGTCGTCTTCGGGGTCGTCCTTGCTCGGTGTCGCCGTCCAGGCGGCGCAGAACAGGACCAGCTTCGAGGTGAAGTTCATCCACAGCAGCAGCGCCACGGGGACGCCGAACGCGCCGTACATGCTCTTCGCGGCCACGCCCTGGATGTAGCCGCTGAGCAGCAGCTTCAGCAGTTCGAAGCCGACCGCGCCGATCAGCGCGGCCACGAAGAGCCGGCGGCGCGGGGGTTCGACGCCGGGCAGCAGGGTCAGGACGTACAGCAGGAGCAGGAAGTCGGCGAGTACGGCGACGGCGAACGCGGCGATGCGCAGCAGGATGCCGCCCCAGCCGCCCTGGGCGATGCCGAGTTCGCCGTTGATCCAGTCGACCAGTGCGGAGGCGACGGTGGAGACGGCGATCGTCGCGAGGACGGCGCCGCCCAGGCCGATCAGCACTCCGGTGTCGATGAGCTTGCGCAGCAGGGGGTTCTCGTCGCGGTCGGGCAGTTCCCACACCGCGCGCAGGCACTCCCGCATCGAGCCGACCCAGCCGATGCCGGTGAACAGCAGGACGGCACCGGCGATGAGGCCGACGGTGCCCGCGTTGTCGACCAGGGAACCGATGTTGAGCTGGTCGGAGATGCCGGGCACCTGCTCGGCGATCTTGTCCTGCAGTTCGTGCTGCTGATCGGTGCTCAGGGTGGCGGCGGCGATCGCGGCGGCCACGGTCAGCAGCGGGAACAGCGCGATGAAGCTGATGAACGTCATGGCGGCGGAGAGCTGCGACCACTTCACGCGGTCGAGGCGCTCGTACGACCGCCACGCGTGCGTGCGCATCAGGCGCGCCACCAGCGGCCCGATGAGGGGGAGCTTCGTCAGCCAGTCCATGATCCGATTCTGCCCCCGACCACTGACACCGATGTGCGGGTACCCCACAAACACGCGCGCGTGGCGCCCTCTTGGGCAGCCTCGGCACGGCATCCGATTAATCGCCCATTTCAGGGAGGGCGCCGACGCCGTACGACCAACCACCCATAAGCGGGCGATACGGTCACGGGCATGCGTCCTCCACAGTCCCTGCTCGTCCTCGGCGGTACGTCCCGGATCGCGCTGGCCACCGCCCGCCGGCTGATCGCCCGCCGCACCCGCACGGTATGGCTGGCGGGCCGCCCGTCGCCCGCCCTGGAGAGTGCCGCTTCCCAACTGCGTGCCCTGGGGGCCGAGGTCCACACCGTCGCCTTCGACGCGCTCGACCCCGACTCCCACGAGACCGTGCTCGGCAAGGTCTTCGCCGAGGGCGCCATCGACATGGTGCTGCTCGCCTTCGGTGTCCTCGGCGACCAGGCCCGGGACGAACGCGACCCGGCCGCCGCGGTGCGCGTCGCGCGGACCAACTACGTCGGTGCCGTCTCCGCCGGCCTGATCAGCGCCCGGGCCCTGCAGAGCCAGGGCCACGGCTCCCTGGTGGTGCTCTCCTCGGTCGCCGGCGAACGGGCCCGCCGCTCGAACTTCATCTACGGCTCCAGCAAGGCGGGCCTCGACACCTTCACGCAGGGGCTGGGCGACGCGCTGTACGGCACGGGCGTGCACGTCATGGTCGTACGCCCGGGGCTCGTACGGTCGAGGACCATGGCCGACCCGAGGGCGGCCTCGCTCACGACCACCCCCGAAGCCGTCGCCGCGGCCGTCGAACTGGGCCTGCGCCGAGGCTCGGAGACGGTGTGGGTGCCGGGGGCGCTGCGCGTGACGACGTCGGTGCTGCGGCATCTGCCGCGGGAGCTGTTCCGACGGCTGACGGGCTGAGGGCGGCGAGCGACGGCTCGGACGACGCGGACGGCTCAGTGGCTGGGGATCGTGCCGCGCTCGCTGTGGGTCGCCTGGGGCGGTACGACGGCCGAGCCGAAGGCGAACTCGCGCAGCTTGCGCCAAACGCCGTCGGGGCCCTGTTCGTAGAGCGCGAAGTCGGCGCACGACCACTGGGCGCAGTAGTCGGCGAGCTCTTCGAAGGCGCGGTCCATCAGCTCGTCGTCGATGCCGTGCGCCACGGTGACGTGCGGGTGGTACGGGAAGTGCAGCTCGCGTGCCAGCGGCCCGGAGGCGGCCCGGATCTGCTGCTGCAGCCAGGTGCAGGCGGAGCCGCCCTCGACCACCTGGACGTAGACGACCGGGGACAGCGGCCGGAAGGTCCCGGTGCCGGACAGCCGCATCGGGAAGGGGCGTCCGGAGCTCGCCACGTCGATCAAGTGGGCCTCGATCGCGGGCAGTTGGGCGGCGTCCACCTCGGTCGGCGGCAACAGCGTGACGTGGGTGGGGATACCGTGGGCCGCGGCGTCGCCGAAGCCCGCGCGCCGCTCCTGGAGCAGGCTGCCGTGAGGCTCCGGGACCGCGATCGACACACCGATCGTTACGGTCCCCACGTCGTCTCCTGTCGTCCTGTCGGTGGTGTTGTCAGAGGTACTGCCGGTGGTGCTGTCAGTGGTGCTTTCGGTGGTCCTGATGTGAGCGGGGCGGCCACGCGCGCGGCCACCCGGCTATCGACTGTACGGCCACACCTGAGTTGTGGGCAGGCGCAACCGTAGTGATGTGCAGCGCTCTGTCCAGTGGTACGCGGTCGGTACTCGGGTGCGGTCGTACGCCTCAGTGCTTGGCGGGCAGGAAGCCCACCCGGTCGTACGCCTGGGCGAGGGTCTCGGCCGCGACGGCCCGCGCCTTCTCCGCGCCCTTGGCCAGGATCGAGTCGAGTGTCTCCGGGTCGTCCAGATACTGCTGGGTGCGCTCCCGGAACGGCGTCACGAACTCGACCATGATCTCGGCGAGGTCCGTCTTGAGCGCGCCGTACATCTTGCCCTCGTAGTCCTGCTCCAGCTCGGCGACCGACCTGCCGGTGAGGGTGGACTGGATGGTGAGCAGGTTGCTGACGCCCGGCTTGTGCTCCGCGTCGTAGCGGATCACGGTCTCGGTGTCGGTGACCGCGCTCTTGACCTTCTTGGCGGTCGCCTTCGGGTCGTCGAGGAGGTTGATGAGGCCCTTCGGGGTGGACGCCGACTTGCTCATCTTGATCGACGGGTCCTGAAGGTCGTAGATCTTCGCCGTCTCCTTGAGGATGTACGGCTTCGGGATCGTGAAGGTCTCGCCGAAGCGGCCGTTGAAGCGCTCGGCGAGGTCGCGGGTCAGCTCGACGTGCTGGCGCTGGTCCTCGCCGACCGGGACCTCGTTCGCCTGGTAGAGCAGGATGTCGGCGACCTGGAGGATCGGGTACGTGAACAGGCCGACGGACGCGCGGTCCGAGCCCTGCTTGGCGGACTTGTCCTTGAACTGGGTCATCCGGGCGGCCTCGCCGAAGCCGGTCAGGCAGTTCATGACCCAGGCGAGCTGGGCGTGCTCGGGGACATGGCTCTGGACGAAGAGCGTGCAGCGGTCCGGGTCCAGGCCGGCGGCCAGCAGCTGCGCCGTGGCGAGGCGGGTGTTGGCGCGCAGGTCCGCGGGGTCCTGCGGGACCGTGATCGCGTGCAGGTCGACGACCATGTAGAACGCGTCGTGGGACTCCTGCAGGGCCACCCACTGGCGGACGGCGCCGAGGTAGTTGCCGAGGTGGAACGAGCCTGCGGTGGGCTGGATTCCGGAGAGCACGCGAGGACTGTCAGAGGCCATGTTCACCATTCTCTCAGGTCCCGGGACCCGGTCCGGAACCGGTCGGAACCGGGTCGGAAGAGCTGCGGCACGGGTGGGAACCGATCCGCCTCCGGCGGTGTACCAGATATGTGAAGACGCGGGAGGGGGGCCGCATCGTCGATGAGGCCGCGGTGATCGCACGCGTACGCGCCGGAGAGCCGGAGGCGTACGCGGAGCTGGTGCGGGCCCACACGGGCATCGCGCTCAGGGCGGCCGCGGCACTCGGGGCGGGTGCGGACGCGGAGGACGTGGTGCAGCAGGCCTTCGTCAAGGCGTACTGCGCGCTGGGCGGGTTCCGGGACGGCTCGGCGTTCAAGCCGTGGCTGCTGTCGATCGTCGCCAACGAGACGAGGAACACCGTGCGTACGGCGGCACGCCAGCGCACGCTCGCCAGCCGGGAGGCCGCGTTCGCTGAGGCCGAGCCGCTGATACCGGAATCGGCGGATCCGGCGGTCGCCACGCTGGAGACGGAGCGTCGTACGGCCCTGCTGTCCGCCCTGGAGCAGCTGAGCGAGGAGCACCGCCTGGTCGTGACCTACCGCTATCTCCTGGAGATGGACGAGTCGGAGACGGCCCAGGCCCTGGGCTGGCCGCGGGGAACGGTGAAGTCCCGGCTGAGCCGCGCGCTGAAGGGACTCGGGCGACTGCTGCCGGATTTCCGGCCTCGGGAAGGAGGTGATGAGGGTGAGTGACGGACGGGAGTCCTACGAGGGCGAGGGCGCCGGCGCTGCCTCGCGGTTGCCGGAGGAGTTGCGGGCGCTGGGGCGTTCGCTGGACGCGCGGGGCGGTGGTGCGAGCGGGGCCGCCGGGGCCGAGTCGATGGTCGAGCGGGTGCTGGCGCAGATACTCGCCGAGCAGATCCCGGTTCCCGTCCAGGAGACCGGGCCGGGCGGGGTCCGGGCGCGGCTGCGCGCTGTGCGGCACTGGGCGCGGATGCGCGGGCGCGCGCTGACGGCGGCCCTGTGCGGTCTGCTGACGGTGCTCGTGCTCACGCCTCCGGTGCGGGCTGCGGTCTTCGACTGGTTCGGCTTCGGCGGGGTCGAGGTGCGGTACGACCCGTCCGCGGTGCCCTCGGCCGGTGCCGTGGTGCCCGGGTGCGGTCGGTCGGTGACCTTGGCGCAGGCCCGTCGGCAGGCGGGGTTCGAGCCGTCGGTGCCTCACGCGCTGGGTGTTCCGGACGCGGTGACGGTGACCGGCACACCGCGCGGGCGCTTTCTGGTCAGCCTGTGCTGGCGGGAGGGCGGGCACACGGTCCGGGTCGACGAGTATCCGGCGCGGCTGGACATCGGCTTCGCCAAGACGGTGAGCCAACCGCCTGAGTGGCTGTCGCTGGACGCGTCCGTCTCGCCGGACGGCATACAGGACCCGGCGCTGTGGTTCGCGCGGCCGCATCTGCTGAGTTTCTGGCTGGTGGACGGGGACGGGGAGCGTTATACGCGGGCGGAGCGGACGGCAGGTCCGACGCTGCTGTGGACGCATCCGGTCGGCGGAGTTCCCGGTGGTGATCTGACGTTCCGTCTGGAAGGGGTGGCGTCGAAGCAGCGGGCTGTGGAGATCGCCAACTCCCTCGACCGGCGCGAGTCGGGCGGATAGGGCGGGCGGAGTGGGAACCCCCGCGGGTCGGGCGGTGTACCAGAAGTGACAGGCGGCGCGCGGGCGGGCCGTACGGGGATCGGCTGGTGGGGGGTTCGGATGTCCGGAGCGGGAAGTGCGGTCAGGACAAGCGGGAGCGCGGGCAGGATGCGCGAACTGACAGCTCTGGGAGGGGCGTTGGCGACGACGCTGTCGCTGATGGTGTGGGGTGCGTCGGGGGCGGCGGCGGGCGGGCCGACCAGCGTGCTCGTCACCTCCCCGACCAGCGGACGGGCCACGGCGCTGTACTACTCGGACGAACAGTACGGAAAGCTCCAGCAGTTGCTCGGTCCAGAGGGCAGGGGCACCCGAGACAAGCCTCCCGAGGCCGATCTGACCCACGCCCGCCAGATCAATGTCACCTGGCTGGCGCACGACATATCGCCGTGGCGGATCGACCGGGTCTTCCCCGTCGAGTCCCGACCGCAGGCGGTGTGGATCCACACGGCGGCCGATGTGCCGGAGAACGCGAATCTGAACGGCTATTGGCATCGCGCCGAGCATCCGGTCCAACTGCGCGCTCTCTTGCGGAAGTTGGGAGTTACGGGCACGGGCACCGGGTCCGACGGCTCTTCGGGGATCTTCCCAGCGCCGTGGCAGCCGACCGAGTCCGCTCCGGCCGTCGCGGCACCTGACACCGACGCGGAGACCAGCACGGTGCGGGTCACCGTCGGGGACAAGGACGACGACGGCACCGACTGGTGGTGGGCGATACCGGGCGCGGCGGCCGGAGCGGTACTGGCCCTCGTACTGCGGCCGTTCGCCGTGCGGCTGTCGCCGAACCGGTGGCGGAAGGGGCGGGAGCCGGGCCCCAGGCAGGAGTTGCGGGACGTGTGAGGAGCGGAGGAGCGCGGGATGGAACGCGGGAGCTTGCGGGGCGCGTGTCTCGTGGGGGCGTCGGTGCTGATGGCTCTGGCCGGAGCGGCTCGGGTCCAGGCGGTCGGAATGGATCAGGTGCGGGTTCAGGATCTGCGCCGGGACATCCCGGATCTGGCGTTGGTCGTGGCGGGTGACACGGGCCGGACTGAGGCATGGCATTCCGGGGAGCCGTCGTTCGCGCGGCTGTGGACGTTGTTGCAGCCGACGTACACGGGGACGGAGCGGGTGCCGCAGGAGTGGGAGGCGGGCCGGTATCCGGCGGTGCGGATCACCGTGGTGTGGGGGCTGACCGGGGTCGGCGGCTGGCCTCGGACGAGTCGGGCTCCCGGTGGTGATGTGGCGGTGGAGCGGGAGGACCAGTTGTTCGTCGCCGGGGACGGCACGCCCTGGGTCCGGACGGATCCGGCGCCCGAGGTGGCGGACGACGACATCCGCTGGCATCGGGTGCCGCGTCCGGTCTTCACACGGATGGAGCGGGCGGGGCTGCTCGGTGAGGTCAGGGGCGATACCGGAGCCGGCGCCACGAAGGACGCGCCCGGGCCTGCCGAGCGGGCCGGGTGGGCAATCGCGGGTCTCGCCGTCGGCGTCGGCGGCACGCTGCTGATACGCCGCGCGGCGGCCCGGCGTGAGGCCGGACCGCCGCGCGAGGAACCACGACAGGAAATCATCGATCTGTGAGAGTCGCCGATCTTTGACAACTCGACAGAGGACGTGTGCCGGCTGTCAGCCGAGGTCGATCTCCGGGTACAGGGGGAAGCCGGACACCAGGTCCGTCGCCCTGCGGGAGATCTCGTCGGAGACCTTTTCGTCCAGGACGTGGCTCGCCTTGCTCGGAGCGCCCGACTTCGTCGTGCCGGGCTCGGTGGTGGTCAGGACTCGGTGGATCAGGGATGCCACCTCGTCCATCTCCGCCGTGCCGAGACCGCGCGTGGTCAGGGCAGGGGTGCCGATGCGGATGCCGGAGGTGTACCAGGCGCCGTTCGGGTCGGCGGGGATGGCGTTGCGGTTGGTGACGATGCCGGAGTCCAGGAGGGCGGTCTCGGCCTGGCGGCCGGTGAGGCCGTAGGACGTCTCCACGTCGATCAGGTTGAGGTGGTTGTCGGTGCCGCCGGTGACGAGGGTGGCGCCCCGGCGCATCAGGCCGTCGGCCAGCGCGCGGGAGTTGTCGACGATGCGCTGGGCGTAGTCCTGGAAGGACGGCCGGCGCGCCTCGGCGAGGGCTACGGCCTTGGCGGCCATGACGTGCGGGAGGGGGCCGCCGAGGACCATCGGGCAGCCGCGGTCGACCTGGTCCTTGAGGGAGTCGTCGCACAGGACCATGCCGCCGCGCGGGCCGCGCAGCGACTTGTGGGTGGTGGTGGTGACGATCTGGGCGTGCGGGACCGGGTCGAAGTCGCCGGTCAGCACCTTGCCCGCGACCAGGCCGGCGAAGTGCGCCATGTCGACCATGAGGGTCGCGCCCACCTCGTCGGCGATCTCGCGCATGAGGCGGAAGTTCACCAGGCGGGGGTAGGCGGAGTAGCCGGCGACGATGATCAGCGGCTTGAAGTCGCGGGCCGACGCGCGCAGGGCGTCGTAGTCGATCAGGCCCGTCGTCGGGTCGGTGCCGTAGGAGCGCTGGTCGAACATCTTGCCGGAGATGTTGGGGCGGAAGCCGTGGGTGAGGTGGCCACCGGCGTCCAGGGACATGCCGAGCATGCGCTGGTTGCCGAAGGCCTGGCGGAGTTCGGCCCAGTCGGCGTCGGAGAGGTCGTTGACCTGGCGGACGCCCGCCTTCGCGAGGGCCGGTACCTCGACGCGATCGGCGAGGATCGACCAGAAGGCGACGAGGTTGGCGTCGATGCCGGAGTGGGGCTGGACGTAGGCGTGGCGGGCGCCGAAGAGTTCGCGCGCGTGCTCGGCGGCGAGGGACTCGACGGTGTCGACGTTGCGACAGCCGGCGTAGAAGCGGCGGCCGATGGTGCCCTCGGCGTACTTGTCGCTGAACCAGTTGCCCATCGCGAGCAGCGTGGCCGGGGAGGCGTAGTTCTCGGAGGCGATCAGCTTGAGCATCTCGCGCTGGTCGGCGACTTCCTGGCCGATGGCGTCGGCGACGCGCGGCTCGACGGCACGGATCACGTCGAGGGCGGCGCGATAGGCCGTGGACTCGTTCGAAAGGGGCGCGGAATTGTCGGGCATGGGGACCTCCGGACGTGGCGTTCGGCGTTCTCGGTACGGCCCAGGCGCACGGCACACATTCCAGCTCGGGCCGCTCCCCGATGGTCGGTCCCATCCCAGCGCGCCAGTCACGGCCCGCCGGTCAGCCTACCGGGCGGGCCGGACGGTGCGGCTCCCGCGTCCACCATGCGGGCGAGGACAGGAAAGGGGCACCCTCAACCCCCGGGAGACGCCGTGACCAGTACGGAAGCCAGTACGGAAGCCCTGGTTGGAGCGGGTCACGCTGACCTCGCGGGCGTTTCACCACGACCGGTTCGCCGCGTTCTGCGAGCAGTTCGCCGAACTGTGCGGCATGGAGCTGGTGTCGCCGATGAATACACCCGGCAGCTGGCTGGCCGACCTCTCCGCCGTCGAAGGAGACCCACGCCTGCCCTCACCCTTCACCCCGACCGGCGAACGCCCCACCGGCCCGGCCTGGTACCAGACACACACCCTCGCCTACGCCGTCGAACTCGGCCACCACGTCCAGCCCCTCGAGGCCTACCTGCGCCGCGAGACCGGCGCCTACCTCGACCCCTGGCACGACCGCCTCAAGACCGCCTACGTCGACACCCTCGCCGACCTCGGCGTCACCAAGGACCTCGACCCCACCGAATTCCTCACGGCGATGGAACACCACAAACACACCGACCCCGCCCTGGCAGCCGTCCTCGCCGCCATCAAAGCCACCGTCAAGGGCGGAGTCGGCAAACTCCGCGAACGCCCCCAGGGCCGCCACCACCGCAACGGCGACCCCTGGCCCGCACTCCAACGCCCCACCTGGCGCCCCGACATCCGCGCCGCAGTCATCTCCAAGACCCGGGTCAACATGCACCGCAAAATGCTCAAGACCGCCCAGGCGACCGGCCTCTACCCCCTCGCCGTACTCTCCGACTGCGTCGTCTACCCCAGCCCCGGCCGCAGCCCGCTGGACTTCCTGCCCACCGCCCCCGACGGCACACCACTGCCCGGCACCTTCCGCCTCGGCCCCACACCCGGCCTGGCCAAGGTCGAAGGCGTCGCCGAAATGTCCTGGGCCGTCGACCTGATGGAACAAGGCCTCAACCCGGCCCGCCACATCAAGGGCGACGGCCACGACGCCACCTTCGACGAAGGCGAGTAGAACCATGGGAGACATCGACGACGCCCTGGACCGCGCCGGCCAGGAAACCTTCACCAGACAACCGCCCAAGACCCTCAAAGGCCAGATCAACTACCTGATGAAACAGCTGAAGACGGCCAGGGCCGTCGCAGCCGAACTCGGCATCACCGCCGACTCCGTCAACCGCTACCGCCGCGGCACCCGCAAACACCCGCCCCGCCACATCCAGGACCGCATCGACACCGCCGTACGCTCCCGCTGGCAGCCCCTCATCCGCAGACGCCGCCGCCAAAAAGCCGCCACCACCGACGGAATCACCGTGGAGACCAGAGCCCGCTTCGGCTACACCGCCCCCGTCGGCACAACCGACGACGGCCGCTTCCGACGCCTGACCGTCCACCTCCCGCCGGACTACGCCCGCCGCCTCTTCGACGCCCGCGAACAGGGCGCCGACGACCAGCAGTTGCGCGACATCGTCGCCGAAGGACTCCAGGAGGTCTACTTCAAGGACGGCGGCCGCCGCGCCGCAGGCCTCGAAGTCGCCCTCAACGACATCGACTACTTCGACGTCTCCTTCTGACACACAGCACCTGCCTCACCGGCGACAGGCAGGCGGCCGGCCCCGCTAGAGCGGCAGGACAGGCTGGATCTCACGTCTGGCGGCGGCCTTCTGCACGATGAGGAACTCCTTGACCGCGGGCCGGCCCAGCAACAGGGTGAGGGTCCGCGCCTTGGGCCGGTGCCCGCCGGTGAGCCCGATCAGGAAATCCGTGGCGACGATCCGCCGCGCCGGCGCATCGTGCACGTCGTCCAGAACACCCTGTTCAAGCAGCCGGGCGGCAGTCTCGTCCAGGGCGCTCTCGACGGCGCGGTAGGCCTCGGCGGCATCCTGCCGGATGGCCTGCTGCCCCAGAGCGACGGCCTGCTGGAGAAGGCGTCGATGCAGCCAGTCGTCTTCGCCGCCGGAGGCCGGGAACGCCCCGGCGGCGATCTCACGCCGCTGACCATAACCGTCGGCCGAGACGACGGCCGGCATCTTCCACCGCGATCCGGGACTTCCACCACACGATCTGGAACCTGTCCCCGACAGAGCGACAGAGCGACAGAGGCCGGACCCGGCAGCCAGGACGGCGAAGCGGATCGACCGGCCGAGAGGGCGGATGCGCGGCTGATCATCGACGCAGACCGACACGTACGAGCAGACGATCGCGGCCATGCAGTCCGCATACGGCATCAACCCAGCCACCGTGACATCGACGTCGCGGCGGTCGCGGCCGCCGTAGACACCGACATGAACCTCTTGCTGCGACAGATGCGCGGCTTCTTCCAGAACCCGGGGACCGCCCCGCCGCCCTGGCTCGCCTCCGCCCTTCCTCCGCTCCCGTAGGGGAAGCCCGAACTACCCGACGCGCCCCAACTCCACGCGGCCCGTGAGGCCTGCACCGCGCGTTGTGATTCCTGGGCGGCAGGGAAACGGAGGGTGAGAGACATCCCGGCTGCTTTGGCCGCAGTAGTCAACGTGGTTCCGCTTCGGTGGTGTGCGATCGCCACGTGAACGAACGCCAGCGGTGCCATCGGCGTCTCCGTAACGGTCGGCAAGGACCGACCGCGCGCGAAGCGCCGATCCGTACGAGGAGATGCCGATGGCCCGAGCTCCGCGCCGCCTTGGCCGCACCACGCTGTCGGCCGTCTGCATGGCCCTCGTGGCCGCCGCAGCCGTCGGCTGCTCCGGGCCGGACATCCGCAGTGGCGCGCCCCCGCTGAAGCTGTGCGGGATCACGTTCTGGAGCGGCGCCGAGGGGATCGGCACGGTGTCTTTGAGCAGATCCACCCGGGGCATGCCCGCCGCTCCGGCCGCCTCCCGGCTTCCCGCCCGCACCCCCCTGCACGACGGCGGTCCGCCGCCCCGCGTCGTGTCCGTCTCCGCCGACTGCTCCCACGGCCGTACGGTCGTCGTCTCTCCCGCCTCCTCCGTACGGGTGCGCACGGTCGCCAAGGACGCCGCCGGCCGCGTTGTTGCGCTCTCCCTCGCCCCGGCGAAGCCCGGCACGTCGGTCGAGGTCCACGTCTACGCCTACGACGGCACGCGCCCGGTCGGTCAGGCCGCCACCGCCGTGCCCTGACCGACCGGGACCGCGCTGCGGCCGTCGAACGTGGCGCGGCCCTGCGTTCGGCACAGACCCGCCCGGACCATGCCGCCCTACGATCGAGACGCTCTGGCAGGGAGCTCGCGAACTGACGCCGACGACGCCGCCCGCGCCCTGATCCGAGCCGCGATCGAGGCCCTGGAGCGAACCTCCGCAATTTTCCGCAATTTCGTTGAGGACGGAGCACCGGTGTACGGCTTCCTTCACACGCCGCTCTTCGTTGCGGGCGGTCATCACGCTGCTCCTTCTTCGCCCTACCGGCTACGAGCTTGTTAGGGAAGTGAAGGGAAGACGCGTCCGTCCTTCTTAAGACGGTGCACAAGGGAGAGAAAGTCCTGCCAGCCAGCCGCGCCTTCGATGAGAAGTTTGGTGCGGATGCGCTCGTTGGCAACGATATTGCGCACCCTGTAGCCGTAGAGACGATTCGTGAGATGAGTATCCAGAACGCCCCCCTCGATCAGCACCTCGATACGCTCGAAGAGACCCATGTACTGCTCAACTGCCATCCACTCGGATGCACTATCAGGTCCTTGCCCACGTTCGGCCCAGTCTCCCGGCGACTGGCTGTCATCACCGGGACGAAGACGGCTGTAGACGTCGAGATGCCTAAGAAATGCCTCGTCGAGGTTCAAGAGGAATGCTCCCCGCGCCGACAGCCGGGAAGCACGGAGTTGGCCCCCGCGTACCAGAGCCCGATCACTGTGCCGACTGCACCCAGCGATGATGTCACGATCTGTAATATTTCCACCCGTCAAGTCTTGCGGACACCGAGGGAGAAATCCGCTTTCTCTCCGATCCCAGTGCTCGGGTTAGGCGCACCGGCCTACTCACGCCGCCGCCCAGTCCAGTCCGAGGCCGGCCAGCGCCCGGAGCCTGTCGACGGTCAGCTTGGCCCGGCGGCTCTTGCTATTGCTGAGGAACACCCCGAGCTTCACCTCCGACCCGTCCGGCAGCGTCTCCACGTGGGACCTGGGGACCGTCACAGAGCCCGTGCGGGCCTTGTACTGAGCCAGGGCCGCCACGCCCCGCTCGAAGGCACCCGAGGGTGTCGCGGACGGCTTCGCGGGCATGTCCGTTTTCACCGGGGCCGCAGGCACAGGCGGAGGGGCGACGCCAACGGCCTCCAGGCGTTCGCGCTGCCCGTCGTGCAGGGCCTGCCAGACCTCGGGGTTGCGCTGCCGGGCCAGCCACTTCCCGATGTCCATGCCGTGGACGGTGAGGCCGGGAAGGACATCGGCCTGGCCGTCTTCGTCGGCCACGAGCTCGCGGAGCGCGGCGTAGTGGCGTTGCCATGTGGCCGGCCATGACGGGTTCCAGTCCTCGTCCACGGCTGCCAGTGCCATCTTCCACTCGGGGTGGTCGTCCAGCGCACCTGGACGCCGCAGATTCGCGAGCCACATTCCCAATGGTCTGTCCAGCGCGCTGGCGGTCCGGGGTGCGCAGAGGGTCCAGTGCTGCTCGTAGTACGCCTTGGCGGCTTCGAGGTTTTCCTGGAAGCGTTCATCCGCGAGACTCCAGACCATGCCGAGCTGTTCCAGGCGGCGGGCGCGCTGGCCGTTCATCTGCCCGGCTCCGTAGGCGCGTCGTTGTTCTGCGACCCATTGTCCAAGTGGTGTCGCGCCCTCTCGGTGTCCGTAGGGCACCCTCGCGTTCCCGACTCTCTCGACGTACGTCTTCAGCTTCGCCCAGCCGCGGGCCCAGTCCTGGCGTTCGGTGTCGATCACGTTGAAGGACACCCAGTCGGCGACCATCACCGGATCTCTGGGGGCGGCGAAGCGGAGCAGCAGGCGGGCTTCTTCTTCGCCTTCTTCTGGCGCGACACCGATGTTCACGGATGGCTGCGCGACGTCCTTCTGGGGTTCCTGGGGGATGGCGAGCAGTTCCACGGCCTCTTCGTCGTGGGCCCGCAGACCTTCCAGGACTTTCACCAAAGGCTTGTATGAGCCGGAGGTGAACATGTCCTCGGGCTGTTCTCCGGGCTGGAGGAAGACGGGCACGATCAGGGAGGCGAGCTTGCCCTGCCCGGGCTTCTGCCGGAGCGCCCGGCCGATGGCCTGGACGATGTCGTGCGGCGCCCCCTTCGGGTCCAGCAGTGCAACCGAATCCACGCTTCGAATATCGACACCCTCACCCAGGACGCGACAGTTCGAGAGCACGGCCCGCTGTGCCGTCGACCCGAACGAACCCAGCACCTCCCGCCGGCGCTCGGGGACGTGCTCCCCGCACAGCCAGTCCGCCCAGATCCCAGCGGGGTACTTCTCCGGCCGATCCGCGTGCAGCTTCGCTGCGACGCGCTCCAGGCCCTCCGCGTACGCCTGAGCCTCGATCGTCCGGTGATGAAAAGTGATGCACGTCGACAGGCTGTGCTGCTCCATCGTGTGCAGCAACCCGGCCTGCAAGGTCCCGAGCCGCTGCCCCCGCACTTCCTCGCTGCGGCGCTCCTCGCCCATCAGACGTTCCGGGGTGACGATCGGGTCCTTCAGCTCCAGGACGATGATCTGGTAGCGCGCCAGCAATCCCCGGGAGACGGCAGACGCGAGCGAGAGCTTGTACAGGACAGGCCCGAAGACCTTCTCGTCGTCCATGGACGCTGCCATCTCCCGAGGCAGCGGGTCACGCACTCCCTCGGCGACGTCGCGGGTCAGCCGCTCTTCCCAGATCCGCGGCGTGGCCGTCAGGTACAGCCGCCGGTGGGCCGGGATCACCCTCTGGTCGTGGACATCCGCCCACGCCTTACCCATCGACCCAGAAGTCCGGTGCGCCTCATCAACCACCGCCAGGTCCACCGGTGTCAGTTGCTGTCCGTAGACACCCTCGAAAGCCTCGGCCAGGACACCCAGGCTGGCGTACGTCGCATAGATGGTCACAGGACCCTGCCCGTGCCACAGCGCCAGCTGCACAGGGTTCGTGGTGGAACGCACCCCCAGGTCCCACAGCTCGGGGTCGTCCTGCAGTGAACACACCGCCACCGCCGGCCCCTTGTGCCCGGCGTCGTGCCACGCCTTCACCGTCTGCGCCAGAAGATCCAGCGTCGGCACCAGCACGAGAACGCGCCCCTTGGGCACAAGCCGCTTCGCCGACGCCGCCGCGATGAGGGTCTTCCCCGTGCCGCACGCGGCGTGCACCTGCCCGCGCAGACCATGGAAGGGAATGCCGCCCTGCGGGATGTCGAGACCGCGCACAATGACGGAAACGGCCTCGATCTGGTGGTCACGCAGTTTCATGACCATTCCCGTGTTCTCCTTTTCGCGGAATATGAAGCGCAATCAGAAAGGGGAAAACCTCGAGTGTTTGAGAGGTCCGGGGGTGGTGCTGTCTGATACCAGACTCTACACAGTGCATCATCATGATGCATCCATCTTGAGTCAACTTCCACCATCAGAAGTGATACACCGTCAAACCCTACCTCATCACGGCGAGTCTCAGTGTAGCCTGGCGGAATATTTGAGAACCAGGCAGTGACAGATCCGGGAGTAGGGGTTCGGGCGGAGCGCAGCGGAGCCCATCACTGCGGTGAGGCCGACACCTGTCGAGCTGACAGTCCGTCACTTCGCCGCGGGGGAGGTGGTTGGGATTCCCAGTGGCTACACAGGCCCGCACGTGATGCACCTCCTCTTGCCGCCAGCCCCGGCAACCGCGCTTGCGCGGGTGCCTCCAATTCGCGCTTGCGCGAATTGGTTTCCTTTCGGGATTCCGTTTACGGAATCCCATTCCGGCGCTTGCGCCGGAATTCGAATTGCGCTTGCGCAATTCGTGCTCTATGCAGCGGCTTGCCGCTGCATATCCC
>NZ_JAENRY010000310.1 GCF_016612545.1 Streptomyces sp. MBT65
GTCGTCATCACCCGAACCGTCGCCTCCGCGCGCGGGGGCGACGGTTCGGGTGATGACGACCAGGGCGGTGCCCTTCGTGTCGTACACGGGCTGGAGTGCGACGGCTACGGGCAGCGGGTTGCGGTACGCGACGGTGCCGCAGGCCGGGCAGGTGCGGGGCCAGCCGGAGACGCCCTCTCCGTAGGGCGATCCGCAGCTCGAACAGTGGGAGTTCGGCCCGGAGTTGGGGACGGAGGCTTGAGTTTCGGACACCCGGCGGACTGTATCCGATCAAGCGGAGGGCGTCTTTCCGGGGGCCGCGCGAGTGAACGGGAGACGGCCGGAACCACCCCCGTGGGCCCCGGCCGTCTCCCCGCTATCACGACGCGGTAGGTGGCTGGATGGTTCACCGAAACGCCCTGCTCATTTTCCGTTGCCCGTGGCACACTTCTGACGTTCCGTCAGATCCAGTGCTGTGGAGGGACGTTGTCGCGGACACGCACACCTGTGGTCACCGATTGGTTCACCGGGGACGGGGACGGCTTCCGGTTGCTCGGCACGCGTTGCTCGGCGTGCGCCTCGGTCTTCTTCCCTCGTGAGGACGGCCACTGCCGCAATCCCGGCTGCCCGGGCGGCGAACTGGAGGAGGTCCCGCTGTCGCGGCGCGGCCGTGTCTGGTCCTACACGGACAGCCGGTACCGGCCGCCGTCACCGTATGTGAGCGATCCGGAACTTCCGTGGGAGCCGTACGCGTTGATCGCTGTGGAGCTGGAGTCCGAGCGGATCGTGGTGCTGGGACAGGCGGTTCCCGGGATCACCGTCGCCGATCTGGCGGTGGGCATGGAGGTGGAGGTCGTCCCCGGAGTACTCGACGAGGACACGGAGACGACCTGGACGACCTGGCACTGGCGGCCTACGGGGGTGGGGGCATGACGGCGGACGTGGCGGTGCTCGGCGCGGGCATGCACCCCTGGGGGAAGTGGGGGCGCGGCTTCGTCGAGTACGGGACGGCGGCGGCCCGGGCGGCGCTCGCCGACGCCGGCCTCGAGTGGCGGGACATCGGCTCGATCGTCGGCGCGGACACGGTGCGTGGCGGATATCCCGGGTATGTGGCGGGTGCGACGTTCGCCAAGGCGCTGGGCTGGCAGGGCGCCCGGGTGGCGAGCGTGTACGCGGCGTGCGCGTCCGGGGCGCAGGCGGTCAACGCGGCGCGGGCGCAGCTCCTTTCGGGGCTCGCGGACGTGGTGCTGGTGGTGGGCGCCGATGCCGCGCCCAAGGGGTTCTTCCGGCCGGCCGGCGGAGACCGGCACGACGATCCGGACTGGCTGCGCTTCCGGGTCCTCGGCGCGACCAATCCGACGTACTTCGGGCTGTACGCACGCCGGCGGATGGCCCTCTACGGGGACACCCCCGAGGACTTCGCCCAGGTCAAGGTGAAGAACTCCGCCCTGGGCGCGCTGAATCCGTACGCGCGCTACCGCAAGCGGGTCTCCGCCGAGGAGGTCGCCGCCTCCGCGGTGGTCGCCGATCCGCTGCGGCTGCTGGACATCTGCGCCACCTCGGACGGCGGAGCCGCCCTGGTGCTGTCCAGCATGGAGTTCGCACGCCGGCACGGGGCGTCGGACCCGGTGCGGATCCGCGCGGTGTCCACGGTGACGCCGCGCTATCCCAACACGGTGCTGGACCTCCCGGACATCGCCACGGATTCCGCGGTGGCGGTGGCACCACCGGACGAGACCTTCCGGGCGTCGATCGCGCGCGCGGCCTACGAGGAGGCGGGTATCGGCCCGGAGGACCTCTCCCTGGCCGAGGTGTACGACCTGTCCACCGCCCTGGAGTTGCAGTGGTACGAGGACCTGGGGCTGTGCGGCGAAGGTGAGGGAGCGAAGCTCCTGCGAGAGGGCGCGACGGCCCCGGGCGGGCGCATACCGGTGAACGCCAGCGGTGGGCTGGCCTCCTTCGGGGAGGCCGTTCCGGCGCAGGCGATCGCCCAGGTCTGCGAGCTGACCTGGCAGTTGCGTGGCGACGCGGGCGACCGGCAGATCGCGGGGGCGCGGGTGGGACTCACCGCGAACCAGGGGCTGTTCGGGCACGGGTCGGCGGTGCTCGCCGTGCGGTGACCGGCGGCGGCCCGCGCACACCGTGTGATCAGCCCGCAAGGCTGCGTGAACGTCTTATGAACTGGGCCTGGGCGTACGCCGGTGGCGTCATCATGCTGCCGTGCGCTCCTCCACGGACACTCTCCGTTTCGCCTTCCAACCGGTGGTCAATCTGACCACCGGTGGGATCGCGGGCATGGAGGTTCTCGTCCGCCCGGAGACCGGGGACCTCCTCGCCGAGGCCCGCCGTGACCCCGAACTCGACGGCAGGCTCGCCGTGTTGGCGGTCCGCGCCGCCGCGCGCAAGGAGACGCTGCTGCCGCTGCACATCAATGTGTTCGCCGGCACCCTCGCCGACCTCGGCGGGCTCACCCCGCTGCACAGAGCGGTGCGCGAGGTGGGACGGCTCCCGTGGGAAGTCACGATCGACATCGGGCCGCCCTACACGCACGTGCCCCGACGCGCGCTCTTGGAGGCGGTGTCCGAGCTGCGCGCCCAGGGGTTCCGGATCTGTGCGGACGGCGTCGGCGACGGTGACGTACCCCTGCGGCTGCTCACGGATCTCGCGCCCGACCTGGTGAAGCTCGACGCATCGCTGTTGGAGCGGCCGGCCGCGATGCGGGCCATGCAGACCCTGTGCGAGCAATTGGGCGCCCTGCTGTCCGTGGAGGGTGTCGAGACCGAGGAGCAGTGCGCGACCGCGCGGGCGGCCGGTGCCCAGTTGGCCCAGGGTGAGTTGTTCGCTCCGGCGACCCGGGTTCCCGCGGCGGACGTATACGTTCCGGCGCGCCCGCCCGGCCTGGCGACGACACCGCCGTCCGGGCCATGGGTGCGGGAGTTCGTGCGGCCGGCCGCGCTGTTGCCCGACTCCGCGTCCGCCGACCAGGTCCGCGCGCTGCTGACCGGCTCGCCCGACGTGTCCGGAGTGGTGCTCGTGGACCGGGACGGGGTGCCCGTCCGCTCGGTGCACCGGTCCCGCTTCCTGCTGTCCATGTCGGGGCGCTACGGCCACGCCCTGTACGCCGACCGGCCCGCGGCCAAACTCGGGGACGTGCCGCGGACGGTGGGCGTCGACGCGACCGCCTGGGAGGTCCTGGACGTGGTCGCGGTCGGCGACGCGGACCGTACGTCGGACGATGTGGCGGTCGTCGACCGCCGCGGGCGGTGTGTGGGCGTCGTACGACTCGCGGATCTGGTGCGGGCGTTGGCGGAGACGCGGGTGGAGGAGGCGGCCGGTCTCAATCCGCTGACCAGGCTGCCCGGTTCGGACGCGATCACCGGTGAGGTGGACCGGCGGATCGCGGAGGGGCGGACGTTCGCGCTGAGTTGGCTGGATGTCGACCACTTCAAAGAGGTCAACGACGGGGCCGGTTTCGCGGCGGGCGACGAGTTGATCCGCTCGGTCGGCCGGACACTGCAGTGGGCGGCGTCCGGGCACACGCGCGTGGGGCACATCGGCGGGGACGACTTCCTGGTGCTCACCGATCTCGAGGGGCTGGAGCAGTTGGCCGCCGCCGTGCTGAACGTGCCCTGGGCGGCGGGCGGAAGAGCGGTGACGCTGTCCCTGGCCACCGTCCTGTGTGAGCCGGGCAGTGTGACCGACCACCGACAGGCCGCCGCGTTCCTGGCGCCGCTGAAGAAGGCGGCGAAGTCGCTGCACGGCACGAGTTGGGTGCTGAGCCAGGCGGGGCTGGGTGAGTACGAGATCCTGCGTGGCACGCCTGTGACGGCCGTACAGGCCGACCACACGGCGGCGGAGTCCCCCGGGCACTGACAGCGTCCCGCAGGCGTCCTACGGGGCTCCAGGGGCCGTCAGGGCGGCTGTCACCGTTGCCGTCCGCGACCTTGACGCTCCCTGAGCGCCGGTGAACACTTCCCGGTGTCGGTCGACATCGCCGTACATTCTCGGCGTACCAGGCACTGCGCCGCGCAGGTTCCCCCTGCGCTCAGGCCCACTTCCCACGGGCGATCTCGGCTGCGACGGCACGCTCGTCACGGACGCCGGGCGGGGCTCGGGACCCTCCCTGCCTTCGGCTGAAGTCGCCAAGGGAACCGCACCCTGCACGGAGGACCGGGGCCGACCGTCCCGGGCGAGGGCCTAGGAGCCGCCATGAGCAATGGAGACATATTCCTCGGTGAGGTCATCGGCACCGCGATCCTGATCCTCTTCGGCGCCGGCGTGGTCGCCGCCGTCGTACTGAACTACTCCAAGGCACAGAACTCCGGTTGGATCGTCATCGCCTTCGGCTGGGGCTTCGGCGTGATGGCCGGGGCGTACACGGCCGCGCCGCTGTCCGGCGGTCAGCTCAATCCGGCGGTGACGATCGGCATCGCCATCGACACCGGGAAGTGGGACAAGGTCCCGCTCTACATCGCGGGGCAGATGGTCGGCGCCATGCTCGGCGCGGTGCTGTGCTGGCTGGTCTACTACGCGCAGTTCCAGGCCAACGCCGAGGAGGAGATGGCGCAGCCGACGCTCGGGATCTTCTCCACCACGCCCACGATCCGCAATGTCGTGGCGAACCTGATGACGGAGATCATCGCGACGATCGCGCTGGTCCTGCCGATCCTGGCCTTCGGGCTCACCAAGGGGCTGGGCGAGTCCGGCACGGCGGTGCTGGTCGTCTCCTTCCTGGTGGTCGGCATCGGTCTGTCGCTCGGCGGGCCCACCGGGTACGCCATCAATCCGGCCCGCGACCTGGGCCCCCGTATCGTCCACGCGCTGCTCCCGATCCCCAACAAGGGGACCTCGGACTGGAGTTACGCGTGGATCCCGGTGGTGGGGCCGCTGATCGGCGGGGCGCTCGCCGGGGTCGTCTTCAACGCGGCCTTCTGACCAGGGCCTTCCGGCAACAGTCTTCGAGCAGTCTTCCGAAAGCAGCCCTCTGAAGGACCTGAAGAATCTGAAGGACACGACAAAGGGGTCGTCATGACGGACAGGTTCGTCGCCGCAATCGACCAGGGCACCACCTCCAGCCGCTGCATCGTCTTCAACCAGGACGGCGCGATCGTCGCCGTCGACCAGCGCGAGCACCGCCAGATCTTCCCCAAGCCGGGCTGGGTGGAGCACGACGCCACCGAGATCTGGTCCAAGGTGCAGGCGGTGGTCGCCGGGGCGATCGCCAAGGCGGGACTGCGCGCCGACCAGGTCAGCGCGCTCGGCATCACCAACCAGCGGGAGACGACGGTCCTTTGGGACCGCGCCACCGGCAAGCCCGTGCACAACGCCATCGTGTGGCAGGACACCCGCACCGCGGCCCTGTGCAAGCAACTGGGCGGCTCGGACGGGCCGGACCGCTTCCGCGAACAGACCGGACTGCCGCTCGCCAGCTATTTCTCCGGCCCCAAGGCGGCCTGGCTGCTCGACAACGTGCCCGGCCTCAGGGACCGCGCCGAGCGCGGCGAGATCGCCTTCGGGACGATCGACTCCTGGCTCATCTGGAACCTCACCGGCGGCACCGACGGCGGCCGCCACGTCACCGACGTCACGAACGCCGGGCGCACCATGCTGATGAACCTGGAGACCCTCCAGTGGGACCCGTCCATCCTCGCCGCGATGAACGTGCCCGAGGCGATCCTCCCCGAGATCAGGTCCTCGGCCGAGGTCTACGGCACGGCGGTCGGCCAACTCGCGGGCGTGCCCGTGGCGTCGGCCCTGGGCGACCAGCAGGCGGCCGTGTTCGGGCAGGCCTGCTACGACGTGGGCACGGCCAAGAACACCTACGGCACGGGCAGCTTCCTGCTCCTCAACACCGGGAACCGGCCGGTGCCTTCGAAGAACGGGCTCCTCACCACGATGGGCTACAAGATCGGCGACGAGGCGCCGGTCTACTGCCTGGAGGGATCAATAGCCATAACGGGCGCGCTCGTTCAGTGGTTCCGCGACCAACTCGGCATCATCCGCAGCGCCGACGAGATCGAGACCCTCGCCGCGAGCGTCGACGACAACGGCGGCGCGTACATCGTGCCCGCGTTCTCCGGCCTGTTCGCCCCCTACTGGCGTGCCGACGCGCGCGGAGTCGTCACCGGGCTGACCCGGTACGTCACGAAAGGGCACCTCGCGCGCGCGGTGCTGGAGGCGACGAGCTGGCAGACGCGGGAGGTCGTGGACGCCATGTTCCAGGACTCCGGGGTGCAGATCACCACCCTGAAGGTGGACGGCGGCATGACCAAGAACAACCTGCTGATGCAGCACCAGGCGGACGTCCTCGACGTACCGGTGATCCGCCCCAAGGTCTCCGAGACGACCTGCCTGGGCGCCGCCTACGCGGCCGGGCTCGCCACCGGTGTCTGGAACGACCTCGACGAGCTGAAGTCGCACTGGCAGAAGGACGTCGAGTGGACGCCGTCCATGGAGTCGTCGGTGCGGGACCGCGAGTACCACAACTGGCGCAAGGCGGTGGAGAAGAGCTTCGGCTGGCAGGAGGACGGCGACAGCTAGGCACACGCGCGTGCGTCGTTGATGAGGCACACACGCGTGCACCGTTCCTGTGGTTCCAAGAGCTGCGGTCCGTACCCCAGTCGGCGGGGGTACGGGCCGCGCCCGCGCCTCAACTGGTGACGCTCTGGCGGCGCTTCGCGCCGTAGGCCATCGCGTGCTGGACGACCTCGATGAGGACCTCCTTGACCGACGCGCGGTCGCGCGCGTCGCAGAGCATGAGCGGTACGTCCTCGTCGAGGTCGAGGGCCTGGCGTACGGCGTCGGCCGGGTAACGGTCGGAGCCCTCGAAGCAGTTGACGCCGACGACGAAGGGTATGGAGCGCCGCTCGAAGTAGTCGAGGGCGGCGAAGCAGTCCTCCAGGCGGCGGGTGTCGGCGAGCACCACGGCGCCCAGTGAGCCCTCGGAGAGCTCGTCCCACATGAACCAGAACCGCTCCTGGCCCGGCGTACCGAACAGGTACAGCACCAGGTCCTCGCGCAGCGTGATGCGGCCGAAGTCCATGGCCACGGTGGTGGTGTGCTTGCCCTCCACCCCGCTGGTGTCGTCGACCGGACGGCCTGCCTCGGTGAGCAGTTCCTCCGTGCGCAGCGGCCTGATCTCGCTGACGGCGCCGACGAGGGTGGTCTTGCCCACGCCGAAGCCGCCGGCCACCAGGATCTTGAGCGTGACGGGCTCGACCGGGGGCTTGCCACGCTCAGAACGCCCGAAGATCATCGATCTCTTCTCCTGCTCGATGGGCTTGATGGGGTGTCGGCCCCCGGAACCGGCGGCCGGTCACGTCTCTGCTGCGAACTCCGGTTCCGCGCCGCTCACAACGCCCGGAGACCACTGATGACGTCGCGCAGAATACTCTCGTCCACCAGTTCGGCAGGCGGTACGGGACGCGAGACATGGACGAGCTCGCCGTCCACGAGGTCGCCGATGAGGACCCGTATCACCCCGATGGGCAGGTCGAGTTCGGCGGCGAGTTCGGCGACCGACTGGGGGGCGTCACGGCACAGGCCGACGATGTCCACGTGCTCCGGGGACAGCGTCTGGTCCGCCTCCGAGTCGTCCTCATGGGACTCGGCGACGACCACCGCGATCAGGTCGAGGCGGTGCTGAGCCGCACTCGTAGTGCGGCCGCGTGTCATCGCGTACGGCCTGACGACCGGTCCGGCCTCGTCGTCGAACCAGTGACCTCTTCCCTGACCGTCTTTGCTCATGTCACTTCACTACCCGCCGGAGGACAGATCGGTGCGCGGAGCGGCCCCCAAGTGCACACCGACCCGCTTCACGAGCAGTGTCATCTCGTAGGCGACCTGTCCGACGTCCGAGTCGGCGTCCGCGAGGACGGCGAGGCAGCTGCCGTCGCCCGCGGCCGTCACGAACAGGAAGGCCTCGTCGAGTTCGACGACCGTCTGCCGCACGCTGCCCGCCTCGAAGTGGCGGCCGACGCCCTTGGCGAGGCTGTGGAATCCGGAGGCCACGGCGGCCAGGTGTTCGCTGTCCTCGCGGGTCAGGTCCTGGGACACGCCGGTGGCCAGGCCGTCGCCGGAGAGCACGATGGCCTTGCGGATGCTGGCGACGCGGTCGACGAGGTCGTCGAGGAGCCAGTTCAGCCCGCGCTGGTCGCTCGTACCCTCGCCGGTCGCCTTTGGTGCGGTCATCGACCGTCCCCCTTAGTTCCTTGTGCTGTGCCGCCTCGGGCGTCGTCGCCCTCGGCGTTCTCCTCGCGGCCGCGCTGCCAGCCGCGCTGGAGCGAGGCCATACGGCTGCGCACCTCGTCGGCGTCGCGCTCGGCGACCTCCGCCGGGCTCGCGGCACGCCGATCGGGGTCCTGTTTCAGCTGCGGGGCCAGGTTGGCCTGGCGCACGCGTCGGGGCAGCGCACCCAGGTCGGGCCCGGTCGCGCTCGGCGGGGTGTCGGCGTCCGGAGCGCCGGACGCGATCTCGGCACGCCGGGTGCGCCTGGGGAGGGAGGGCGTCTCGGGCGGCTCACCACGGCCGCGCCCCGGGGAAGCCTGGTTCGGCGCGGCGTCGGCGCGCCCACCGGGCACGTCGGTACGGCGGCGTAGCGGCGTGTCACCGCGACGCCGGGCCGGGAGGGGCGCGGGCCCGTCCGTCTCGGACGCGCCGAAAGTCGGGGCCATGGAGGGGCCGTCGAAACCGTCCTCTACGGAGTCCCCCGGTTCGCGCCTGGAGCGTGGCTCACCGACGGGGCGTCCATGGGAGCTGACCAGCTTGGGAGTTCGGCGTCGGGGCAGCGGGAGCGGCTCACTGTGGTGGCCGTCCGTATCGGCTCCGCGCGGTCCGTCGTGGGGCTCCGGGACCGGCTGATGCTGTTCTACGGAGCGGACGGGTGCGAGGTCGTCCCGGTGGGTGGAGGAGCGGCGGGGGCGGAAGATCCCGCCGCGTTCGCCGTCCTCGTCGTCGAGCGGGTTCGGGAAGCCTTCGAGGGTGTCCAGGTCGACGGGGGCTTCCAGTTCGACCGGGCCGTCCAGGAGGGCGGGCGGCAGGCCGGGCAGCTTCACGGGCACCTGGGAGAGCGCGGAGCGGCGGCTCTCCTCCAGCTCGGCCTCCTTCGTCGGCCGGGGCCGGTCGAGGCGGAAGCCGATGCCGTTGGTGTCCGGGATCTCGTCGCTCAGCAGGGCGTCGGGGATGAACACGACGGCCGTGGTGCCGCCGTACGGGGAGGGCTGGAGGGAGACGCGGACGTTCTGCCGCTGGGCGAGCCTGCTGACCACGAAGAGGCCGAGGCGGTCGGTGTCGGAGAGTTCGAACTCGGGGGTCTCGGCGAGTCGGAGATTGGCGTCCAGGAGTGCGTCGGCCGCCATGCCGAGACCGCGGTCGTTGATCTCCAGGGTGAAGCCGTTGGCGACCCGCTCCCCCAGAACCTGGACGGCGGTGTGCGGCGGCGAGAACACCGTGGCGTTCTCCAGGAGTTCGGCCACCAGGTGGGTGAGGTCCGCGACGGCGGGACCGGTGACGGCGATCCTAGGCAGCCTGCGGACCTCGAGATGCGCTCGTAGTCCTCGACCTCGGCGACGGCCGCGCGGACGATGTCCATGAGCTGGACCGGCTTGCGCCACTGCCGGGAGGGGGCCGCTCCGGAGAGGATCACCAGGCCCTCGGCGTGCCGGCGCATACGGGTGGTCAGGTGGTCGAGACGGAACAGGTCGGCGAGTTCGTCGGTGTCCTCGGTCCTGCGCTCCATGGTGTCGAGCAGGGTGAGCTGCTTGTGGAGGAGAACCTGGCTGCGCCGGGCGAGGTTGACGAACACCTCGGAGACCCCGGACCTCAACTCGGCCTGTTTGACGGCGGCTTCGACCGCGGCGCGCTGCAGGGTGTTGAGGGCCTGGCCGACGTCGCCGATCTCGTTCCGGTCGTACTCCAGGCGCGGGACCTCGGTCTCCACGTCGACGACTTCGCCGACGGACAGGCGGCGCATCACGCTGGGCAGCCGGACGCCGGACGCCTCGTGGGCGTCCAGGCGCAGTTGGCGCAGGTCGCGGATGAGGCCGCGGCCGATGCGCACGGACAGGAAGATCGAGAACAGGAGGGCGATCAGCCCCAGGACGCCCGCGATGGCCGCCTTGAGGATGACGCCGATCGCGACGGGGCGGACGCGGTCCTGGTAGCGGTCGTTGGCCTGGTCGTCGAGGGTGCCGAGCTTGGTCAGCACGGCGCCGGCCGCGGTGTTCCAGGTCTGCGCGGTGACGTTGCGGGGCGTGCCGGAGGTGGTGGACACGGCGGCCTGTTCGGCCACGCGCAGAGGGGCGCTGGCCGCGTTCTTCCAGAAGCGTTCGAAGTGGCCGCGTTCCGAGGAGGGCAGCAGCGGCAGGTTGATGTCGTACAGCAGCGTGCGCTGGGCGACGAGGTCGGAGACGTCGCGGCTCTCGTCCCGGGTGAGCTTGCCGACGATCAGGGAGGAGCCGAGCAGGGCGTCCTCACGGGAGAGGAACTCGCGGGCGCGGGCGAGGTTGACGAGGGCGCGGTACTGCTTGTCCATCTCGACGTTGTCAACGACATGGAGGTTGGACAGCAGCACGTAGCACGGGTCGACGAGATGGTTGTAGAGATCGAGGGCCTGGGCACGGCTGACGGTGCCGTCCTCCACGCTGCGGCGCAGGGACTGGAGACCGTCGAAGGCGTCGAGGACCGCCGAGACACGGCCGTCGGTGGCCTGTCCCATCGCGTCGCGCACGTCCGGGTTCTCGGCGTTCTTGCGGATCCTGGCGACGGCCTCGTCGGACGCGGCGCGGCTGCGCCGGAGATCGGTGAGACCGTCGGCGGCGCGCGGGTCGGCGAGATAGACGAGCGACTGTCGGCGTTCCTGCTGGATGACGCGGACCGTGTCCTCGGTGGGGTAGCCGATCTTCTCGACGACCGACGACACGTTGAACAGGTCTCCGGCCGCCCGACCGGTGAGGATCGTGGCGAACGCCCAGATCGCGGTCAGGGACACGAGCGGCACGAGAAGAAGCGCCACGATCTTCCGGCGGATGGACTTCCCGCGAAAGCGCATGGCCTCCCCCAGCTGGACCCCCGCCGGCCGGGGGTACACATGTGCGTCAACAAACGGCGCGAGCCTACTACTGACACAGAGGTAACTCGAAGAGCTGTCCGGAGCATGAACTTCCGCAACAGCGACCGGACATGAGGAGGTGTCGGTGCATTACGGGAGATAGCCGCCCCGATATTCCCGGGATCGCCCCACCCCACCCGATCGGTCCACTTGGCCAGTTGGCCGGAATTTTTCGTCTGTTGGGAATCTTCGTGGCATGTTGTTCGTCTTTCTCTACGGGACATGGGTGCGGAACCGGCCACACGAGCCGCATCCGCCCCCGGGCGGCGTAAAACAGGGCAGGCCGGGCACCCACTGGGGAGCGGAGTCTTCGGACTCCGGGGCGAGTGGTGTACCGGCGGTGGGGAGGACACGTTGATGGGCACGGCGGAGCGACAAGAGGCGCTTGAGGACAGCGTGGTGGCGCGGTCGACGGGGGACGGAGAGGCTCGAAGGCGCTCGGACGGCCCGGCGGCGGAGCCCGACAGGCCGCGTGCGGCGGCGCGCGCGGCCACCGAACAGCAGGAGTACTACCGCCCGTTGTGGATCGAGGAGCCCGCGCGTCGGCGCCGGCTGCCCGATCCGGTGCGTACGGCGGCCGTGCGGGCGGTGCTCATCATCGCCGTGACGCTGATGCAGGCGACGGTGGCCTTCCTGTGCACGATGGCCGGGTCCTGGCTGGCGTTCCCGATGGTGATCAGCAGCGTGGTCAGCACGGTGGTGGCCACCTGGGGCGTCCTGGACGTCTGGGTGACCCGCCAGATGTGGAACCAGCGCAATGGCGTGGTCTCCGAGCCCAGCAGCACGGCAAGGGCCCTCCGCCGCGAGCGGCGTCGGGCCCAGCGTCAGGCGAAGGCCACCCGGCGGGCGCAGGAGCGGATAGCCCGCAAGGGCGGCGCCGGGCAGCTGTCGCACTCCTGAGGTCCGCCCCCGGATGACATGCGTCCAGGGACGGCCTTCGCCTACGGGGCGGTCGGCGTCGGACGTTTGAACATCCGGGTCGCGGTGATCTCGCTGTGGACCGACTCGTCCTCTCCGGC
>NZ_JAENRY010000311.1 GCF_016612545.1 Streptomyces sp. MBT65
CCGGGACCGCAAGGTCCGCCTGGTGTGACCAGGCGGACCTTGCGGTCCCGGGGGACCATTGGGGAGGATGCCCGGTGGGGACCGGGGCCACCGTGTCGAGAACGGCAGGGGCGGACCGCTACCCGGAGTACGCATCAGGAGACAGCGATGTCCCAACCGGCTCAGGAAACGCAGGAGCCCGAGGCCCCGCATCTCGACTTCCAGGGGACGACCCCCTACGAGGACTACGTCCAGGCCGACGTCCTCACCCACCTCCAGCACACCCGCTCCGACGACCCCGGAGAGATGGTCTTCCTGGTCACCACCCAGGTCATGGAGCTGTGGTTCACCGTCATCGTCCACGAGTGGGAGACCGCCGCGCGGGCCCTGCGCGAGGACCGGGTGCCGGTCGCGATCGACGCGCTGAAGCGTTCCGTACGGGAACTCGACGCGCTCAACGCCTCCTGGCGGCCCCTCGGCCAGCTCACGCCGGCGCAGTTCAACTCCTACCGTGCCGCCCTCGGCGAGGGCTCCGGATTCCAGTCCGCGATGTACCGCCGGATGGAGTTCCTGCTCGGCGAGAAGTCCGCGTCCATGCTCGTCCCGCACCGCGGAGCGCCGCGCGTGCACGCCGAGTTGGAGAAGGCCCTGCACGAACCGAGCCTCTACGACGAGGTGCTGAGGCTTCTCGACCGGCGGGGGCACGCGATCCCCGAGGCCGTGCTCACACGGGACGTGTCGCTGCGGTACGAGCCGTCGGAGGCCGTCGAGGAGGCGTGGACCTCCCTCTACTCCGGTGACGCCGGTGATGAACTCGCCCGGCTCGGCGAGGCGTTGACCGATGTCGCCGAACTGGTGTGGCGATGGCGCAACGACCATCTCGTCGCCACCCGGCGCGCGATGGGCGCCAAGACCGGTACGGGCGGCTCCGCCGGGGTGGCCTGGCTGGAGAAGCGCGCGCAGAAGAACGTGTTCCCCGAGCTGTGGACGGCGCGATCCCATGTCTGAACTCGTGGTGAGAGCGGAGAAGTTGGAGGCCGGTGACGAACTGGCCGGTGTCCGGGCGCAGTTCGTGCTCGATGGCGTCGTCTATCTGGACGGGAACTCGCTCGGCGCGCTGCCGGCCTCCGTCCCCGGGCGGGTCGAGGACGTCGTACGGCGGCAGTGGGGCGAACTGCGGATCCGGTCCTGGGACGAGAGCGGGTGGTGGACCGCGCCCGAGCGGATCGGTGACCGGATCGCCCCGCTGGTCGGGGCGGCGGCCGGGCAGATCGTCGTCGGTGATTCCACAAGTGTCAATGTTTTCAAGGCACTTGTGGCGGCCGTGCGAATGGCGGGTGGATCGGGGCGGGACGAGATCGTCGTCGACGCCACGACCTTTCCCACGGACGGGTACATCGCCGAGTCGGCGGCCCGGATGACCGGGTGCACGCTGCGGCCGGTGACCCCGGACCAGGTGCCGGGCGCGCTCGGCGAGCGTACGGCGGCGGTGCTCCTCAACCATGTCGACTACCGCACCGGGCGGCTGCACGACCTGCCCGCGCTCACCGCCGCCGTGCACGCGGCGGGCGGCGTGGTCGTATGGGACCTGTGCCACAGCGCGGGCGCCCTGCCGGTCGGGCTCGACGAGCACGGTGTGGACCTCGCGGTCGGCTGCACCTACAAGTACCTGAACGGCGGCCCGGGTTCACCGGCGTATCTGTATGTGCGGGCCGGTCTCCAGGACCGCTTCGACTCCCCGCTGCCCGGCTGGAACTCGCATGTCGAACCCTTCGGCATGCGGCCCGGCTACGAACCGGCGGCGGGCGCGCTGCGCGGGCGGGTCGGCACCCCGGACATCCTGTCCATGCTCGCTCTCGAAGCCGCGCTCGACGTGTGGGACGGCGCCGGTGTCTCGATCGAGGCGGTGCGCGCAAAGTCCCTCGCCCTGACGGACTTCTTCCTGGAGTGCGTGGCGTCGTACGTGCCGGCGGGCGCTGTCGAGTCGGTGACCCCGGTGGCTCATGCCGAGCGGGGGAGCCAGGTCGCGCTGCGGTGTTCCGACGCCGGGGACGTGATGAAGCGGCTGATCGAGCGGGGTGTGGTCGGCGACTTCCGGCATCCGGACGTCCTGCGCTTCGGATTCACGCCGTTGTACGTCGGGTTCGGGGACGTGGAGCGGGCGGCGCGCGTGCTGGGAGACGTGATCCGCTAGAAGCTGTACCTCGACCTAACCGCCGTAGGGCCTCGAAACGGTTAGTCCAACGGTGACACCTGTGACATACACCCCCGCCACGGCGGCGGCCCGCGCGGCGAGCGCGGCCCGCTCCGCGGCGGGGGCGTCCGGGGCGGATCCGGTGGTCAGCAACTCGTAGTAGAGGGGCGCCGATACGGCCCGTACGACCTGGCAGGCATCGGTTCCGGCGGGCAACTCCCCGCGCGCCACGGCGCGTTCGACGCAAGGCGTCCACTCGGCGGCCCGCACCGCGTAGAAGTGGCGCAGCGCCTCCGCCGTACGGGTGTCGCAGGTCGCGGCGGCGATGACGGCGCGGAACAGGGCGCCCTGGCGGGGATCGGCGAGCGTGCGCTGCACCAGCAGGGCGTGGGCGCGCAGATCGCCGAGCAGCGAACCCGTCTCCTGACGCGGCAGCGACGGCGGCACCTGCTGGGACTCTTCGGCCATGTCCACGAGGAGGTCCGCGACCAGCGCGGTCACCGAACCCCAGCGCCGGTACACCGTGGTCTTGCCGACCTCCGCCCGCCGGGCGACGTCCGAGAGGTCGAGCCGGTCGACGCCCTGCTCGGCCAGCACGTCACCCGTGGCCCGCAGCACGGCCGTACGCACGCGGGCCGTACGACCGCCGGGGCGCAGGCCGCCGGGTCCGGGGTCGTCGGGTCCGGGGTCGTCGGGTTCGGGTTCGGCGGGCATGGCGGCAGCGTAACGAAACAGCAGAACCGTTAAATCCTCACCCAGCGTGACATCCGCGTGTCCGCCCATGTCATCGGCCTGGTAGCGTCCCGCCAACGGTCGTAATCACTCCAGATCCGCCACATCCGAACTGTTCAAATCCTCTTCCAGTGCCGAAAGCCTGGGAGGTGCCCCCATCGTCGCTGAGAGGTTGGAGCAATGCCGGACGACGCCGCACGTGCCGCAGAAGAGGAGTCGGCCTTCTCGCACCCGGCCGTCGACCCCGACAGCACCGCCGCGTACGGTGACCACCCCGACCAGGTGATCGACTTCTACGTCCCGCGCGGCGAACGCGTGCCGGGCGAGGCCGCACCCCTGGTCGTCGTACTGCACGGGGGCGCGTGGCGTGCGCCGTACGACCGTGCGCACATCACCCCGTTCGCGGACTTCCTGGCACGGCGCGGCTTCGCGGTGGCCAACGTGGAGTACCGGCGGGGGGCGGCTGGTCCGCAGGAGGGGGCCGCCGGGCGCTGGCCCGACACCTTCGACGACGTCGCGGCCGCGCTGGACGCGCTCCCCGCGCTCGTACGGGAGGCGCTGCCGCAGGCCGATCCGCGCCGCACGGTCGTCACCGGGCACTCGGCCGGCGGCCATCTCGCGCTGTGGGCCGCGGCCCGGCACGTCCTCCCGAAGGACGCGCCCTGGCGCACCGACGCCCCCGCCGCGCTGCGCGGTGTGGTCGCCCTCGCCCCGATCGCCGACTTCGCGGTCGCCGAGAAACTCGCCGTGTGCGGCGGAGCGGCCGGTCAACTCCTGGGCGGGGAAGCCACGTTCGCGGAGCGCCTGCCGTACGCGGACCCCTCGCTCCTGCTCCCCACCGGCATCGCGACCACCCTGGTCCAGGGCCGCGCCGACGACGTCGTCCCCCAGGCGGTCGCCGAGTCCTACGCGGACGCGGCGGCGAAGTCGGGCGAGGTCGTCGGCCTCACCCTGCTGGAGGACGTCGGCCACTTCCCGCTGATCGACCCGGCGGCGGACGCGTGCGCGGTGGTGGCGGAGGAGATCGCACAGCTGGCCTGGTGAGCGCCCCGCCGTACGGCTCGTAGTACTTGAGACGGACGCCCCAGGACCCTTCTCACAGGTGACGACGGCTGCCCGCCCCGCCGCCTACCGTCTTGAACGTGACCGATACGAGCCAGACGCAGACGATGCCACAGGACAGCGCGTACGAGGCGTACAAGCCGCGCAGCCCGGAGTTCCGGCTGGCCGAGGACGCCCTGCGCGGGATGCGGCAGGACCTGTTCCACGACGCCTTCGCCTACCGCCCCCTGCCCCGCTCCACCGCCGCAGGACCGCTTACCCGGCGGCTGAAGGGCCGGCTGCGGGAGTACGCGGCCTGGAGCCCGCACGCCCTGATCGTCGCGGTCGGCCTGCTCGCGATGTTCGTCGCGACGAACGACGAGGCCCGCGGCGCGGGCAGCAACCTGATCCTCGGCCTGCTCGCCCTGGTGCCGGTGCTGCTGACCATGGTGCGGCCGGTCGGCGCGTTCTGGCTGTCCATGGCCGCGACCCCGGTCGCCACCGCCCTGGCGACCGGGTTCGACGACGAGTGGCCGTGGCGGACCGGCAGCTTCGTCTGCCACCTGTCCGTGCTCACGATCGTGGCGATACGCACCCGACCGCGCACGGCCGCCTGGATGTGGGTCCTGACGGTGGTCTACGGCATCGGCGCCGCCACCGTCGTCGGCGGCCACGCCTTCGGCTCGAACAGCGCGCAGATGGCGTTCCTCTCCGCCCTGGTCCTGCTCGGCGTCACCGTCCGGCACGTCCGCCACGACGCCGAGCAGGAGGTCACCGCCCAGCAGACCGTGACCGCGCACGAACGCTCCCGGCGCACGCTGCTGGAGGAGCGCACGACGATCGCCCGCGAGCTGCACGACGTGGTGGCCCACCACATGTCGGTGGTCGCCATCCAGGCGGAGGCCGCGCCCTACCGCGTGGAGAACCCGCCGCCCGAGCTGGAGCGCGCGTTCGTCACGATCCGGGAGAACGCGGTGGCGGCCCTGACCGAGCTGCGCCGGGTGCTGGGCGTGGTGCGCGCGGAGGACTACGAGGCGCCCGACGCCCCGCAGCCCACCCTCGCCGACATGGACGCCCTGCTCGCCAATGTGCGTGACGCCGGCCTGCGCGTCGACAAGGCGGTGACGGGCGCGGTGCGTGAACTCCCGCAGGGCGTCGAGCTGTCGGCGTACCGGATCGTGCAGGAGGCGTTGAGCAACACGTTGCGGCACGCGCCGGGCGCCAGTGCCCAGGTCGACATCGGCTATGTGCTGGGCGGGTTGGGCCTGCGGATCGTCAACGGCCCGGCGCCCGAGCCGAGTCTGGTGAAGCCCTCGCCCGGCGCGGGGCACGGCATCACCGGGATGCGGGAGCGGGTCTCCATGCTGAACGGCGAGATGACGGCGGTCCCGACGGCCGACGGCGGCTACGAGGTGACGGTGTTCCTGCCGGTCCCGAGCGCGACCGAACCGGCCCCGAGCGCGAGCAAATCGGCCCCGACCGTGGGGAATTCGGCCCCGGCCACCGGCGAGGGAGACGCATGACGATCCGCGTACTGATCGCGGACGACCAGATGATGGTGCGCGAGGGCTTCTCGGTCCTGTTGGGCGCGATGCCGGACATCGAGGTCGTCGGCGAGGCCGTGAACGGGCGCGACGCGGTCCGGCGGGTGCGTGAACTGGCCCCGGACGTCGTGCTGATGGACATCCGCATGCCGGAGATGAACGGCATCGAGGCGACCCGGGAGATCGTCGCCGCGGACGGCGCCGCGAAGGTGCTGGTGCTCACCACCTTCGACCTCGACGAGTACGTGTACCAGGCGCTGCGGGCGGGCGCCTCCGGCTTCCTCCTCAAGGACGCCTCGGCCCGCCAACTCGCCGACGGGGTAAGGGTGGTGGCGGCCGGCGAGGCGCTGCTCGCCCCCTCCGTCACCCGCCGGCTGATCACGGAGTTCTCGAAACTGTCCGAGACCTCCCGCGTGATGCCGACCGCGCAGCAGGGGGCGTACGGCGATCTGACCGAGCGGGAGACGGAGGTGCTGGTCCTCATCGCGCAGGGGCTGTCGAACGGGGAGATCGCCGAGCGGCTGGTGGTCGCCGAGTCGACGATCAAGACCCATGTCAGCCGGATCCTGGTGAAGCTGGGACTGCGGGACCGGACGCAGGCGGCGGTGTTCGCGTACGAGGCGAGGCTGGTGAGACCGGGGTAGGACGCTCGAGGGAGTGATCCGTGGCAGGCGCCCCGCGCACGGGGAATTCCCCCGGGACCGGCCAGGACACCGCACGTCGCCCCTGGTCAGCAGCGCGTCCAGCGGTTAGCGTCCGTCCATGGCTGCTGCTGACGACCTCGCCTTCGACCCCTGGGACCCGGCGTTCGTGTCCGACCCGTACCCCGCCTACGCCGAACTGCGCGACCGGGGCCGGGTCACCTACTACGAGCCCACCGACCAGTGGCTGGTCCCCCGCCACGCGGACGTCTCGGCCCTCCTCCGCGACCGCCGCCTCGGTCGCACCTACCAACACCGCTTCACCCACGAGGACTTCGGCCGTACGGCACCCCCGCCCGAGCACGAGCCCTTCCACACCCTCAACGACCACGGGATGCTCGACCTGGAACCCCCGGACCACACCCGCATCCGGCGCCTGGTCTCGAAGGCGTTCACCCCGCGCACGGTCGAGCAACTCAAGCCGTACGTCCGCAAGTTGGCCGGTGAACTGGTCGACGGCCTGGTGGCGCACGGCGGCGGTGACCTGCTCACCGATGTCGCCGAACCGCTCCCCGTCGCGGTGATCGCGGAGATGCTCGGCATCCCGGAGTCGGACCGCGCCCCGCTGCGCCCCTGGTCGGCGGACATCTGCGGGATGTACGAACTCAGCCCGTCCGAGGACACGGCGGCGCGCGCGGTCCGCGCCTCGAACGAATTCTCCGCGTATCTACGCGAGTTGATCGCGGCCCGCCGCAAGGACCCGGGCGACGACCTCATCTCCGGCATGATCGCGGCCCACGACGAGGACGACGACCGCCTCACCGAACAGGAGCTGATCTCCACCGCCGTACTCCTGCTGAACGCGGGCCACGAGGCGACGGTGAACGCCACGGTGAACGGCTGGTGGGCGCTGTTCCGCAACCCGGACCAGCTGGCCGCCCTGCGCGCGGACCACTCCCTGATCCCGTCCGCAGTGGAGGAGTTGATGCGCTACGACACCCCGCTCCAGCTCTTCGAGCGGTGGGTGCTGGACGAGATCGAGATCGACGGTACGACGATCCCGCGCGGCGCGGAGATCGCGATGCTGTTCGGCTCCGCCAACCATGACCCGGAGGTCTTCGCGTCCCCCGAGCGACTGGACCTCACCCGCGCGGACAACCCGCACATCAGCTTCAGCGCGGGCATCCACTACTGCATCGGCGCGCCCCTGGCCCGTATCGAACTGGCCGCGTCCATGGGGGCGTTGCTGGAGCGGGCCCCGACGCTGACGCTCGCGAGGGAACCGGAGCGGAAGCCGAACTTCGTGATCCGGGGGCTGGAGGGGTTGAGCGTCGAGGTGGGCTGACGGCGGGGGTGTTCGGGGTGGCGTGCGGTGGTTCAGTGCGGGGCGGTGCGGGCTCGCGTGCGTGTCCCTGCCCCCGCGGGCCGGAACGGTTCAGCTCCGCGCCTTGATCCGGCTGACCAGGGCCCACGACACCGCACCCACGGCCAGCCCGCCGAGCAGGGCGAGCGGCAGTTCGGCGTAGAGGACGCTCCAGTCGGGGCCCGCCTCGAAGCGCCAGAGGCGGGCGCGGACGTCGACGGCCCAGAGCGCGAGCCCCGCGCCCGCACCGAGCGCCATGGTCAGGCATCCGGCGGCGGCCTGCGCACGTTGTCCCATGCCCGTGAGGGACGCGGACGGGCGGGCGAGGGGTTCCGGATTCACCTCAACGATCTACCTCGCCGCCCCGCCCCGCGGCCCCGGCGACTGCCTCCCCCCGGTCCGCGTAGCGCGCGACGCCGGCACCTCCCGCAGCCGTTCGACGTGCCCCTGCTGGATGTCGCGGGTGAAGGTGAGGTAGTCGGCGACCAGTTCCAACTGCTCGGGGGTGTAGCGATCGCGCACCTGCCGGCCGGCGTCCTCGATGAACGGTCCGATCAGGCCGTAGGCCCGCTGCGCGGCCTCGGGGGTGACGCGGACCAGGGTCTTGCGCCGGTCGTCGGGGTGCGGGGTGCGGGTGAGGTAGGCGAGTTTCTCCAGCCGGTCGAGCATCGTGGTGACGCTCCCGGTGGTGAGCCCGAGCCGTCGGCTCAGCTCACGCGGAGTGATCTCCGGCACCGAGAGAAGGATCTCCAGACAGCGCAGGTCGGTCTCGTTGACGCCCATCAGACGGGCCAGCTCGCGGTCGAAGTCGTCGACGGCGCCCTGGTAGCCCTGCACGGCCGCCCCGAGCCGCGCTTCGACCGACTCCGAGGACCCCGAGCCGCCCTCCGACTCCATTCCACTTGACATTCGAGATATCTCCCCGGATCGTAGCCATCAGCAATTGGCCTGAAAGCCAAGATATATGAAAGTCAAGCTGAACTGAGGAGCCAACGCCATGTCGTCCAGCACGACCGACACGACGAACGTAGCCGCTGACGGCGGCGGTGGGCCGGTGCCCTACCCCCGACGGTGGGCGGCGGCGTTCGTGATGATCCTCGCAGCGCTGCTGGACATGATCGACGGATCGATCGTGAACACCGCGCTGCCCTCCATCGGCAAGGGCCTGAAGGCGACCCCGGCCGACCTCCAGTGGACGGTGTCGGCGTACATGCTCGGCTTCGCCGCCACGCTGATCATCGCCGGGCACCTCGGCGACCGCTACGGCCGCAAGAAGCTGTTCCTATTCGGCGTCACCGCGTTCGCACTGACGAGCCTGGCGAGCGCGCTGGCGACCTCGGCCGGGGTGCTCGTCGCCTCGCGCGGCCTCCAGGGGGTGGCCGCGGCCGTGATCATGCCGCAGATCCTCGCCTCGTTCCGCACGATGTTCGACGGCGAGGAGCGCGGCAAGGCGTTCGCCCTGTACGGCGCGATCGCCGGCCTCTCCACGGCCGTGGGCGTGCTGCTCGGCGGCGTACTGACCGACTGGGACCTGTTCGGCTGGGGCTGGCGCACCATCTTCGTCATCAATCTCCCGCTGGCCGTCGTCGTCCTGATCCTGGGCACCAAGTGGATCCCGGCGTCGAAGGCCCCCGCCTTCACCGGCCGCATCGATCTGCCCGGCAATGTCGTCCTGGCCGCCGGCCTGGTCGCGATCGTGCTGCCGCTGGTCCAGGGCCGCTCCAACGGCTGGCCGCTGTGGGGCTGGCTCTGCCTGGCCGCGGGCGTCCTCGCGATCGTCGCCCTGACGCTCTCGGAGAAGAAGCGCGGCATCGAACACCCCCTGCTCCCCACGGACTTGTTCAAGAAGCCCGCCTTCAGCGCCGGCCTACTGGTCCAACTCCTCTTCTACGGCGGCATGTCCGGCTTCTTCCTGGTCTTCACCGTCTGGCTCCAGTCCGGGCAGGGCTACACCCCGACCGGGGCCGGTCTGCTGATGGTCGCCTTCAGTGCGGGTTCGATCCTGGCCGCGCCCGCGGTGGACCCGCTGGTCGCCAAGTTCGGCCGTGCGGTGCTGATCCTGGGCGCGCTGGTCATGGCGGGCGGCCTGTTCTGGGTCCGGCACGCGGCACAGAACTCGGCCCAACTGCACACCGGCGCCTGGCCGTTGGTCCCCGGTCTCTTCCTGGCGGGCGTCGGTCTGATCCTCCTGATCATCCCGCTGGTGAACACCATCCTGAGCACCGTGCCGAGCGGCCTCGCGGGCGGCGCCTCCGGAATCCTGTCCACGGCCCAGCAGTTCGGCGGGGCGCTGGGAGTCGCGGTCATCGGCAACGCGTTCTTCTCCCACACGGACAAGGGACTCACCGACGCGATCGTCCACGCGGGCCCATGGGCCATCGCCGCGTACCTGCTGTGCGCGGCCCTGTGCCTGGCGCTGCCCCGCAGGACGGTCGGCAACCAGACCGAGCCGGCCCGCTGACAGGCCGGTGCTGTACGGCAGTTGCTCCGGCTTCGTCTCCCTGATGGCGGCGGCCGGGCTGGTCGGACGGGCTCACGTACTCACATCCCGCCTCCGCAACCCCGCCAGCCCC
>NZ_JAENRY010000312.1 GCF_016612545.1 Streptomyces sp. MBT65
TGATCTTTGAAGACGGACCCTAGTCTTGGAGGTAGGGGCAACTCTTGATCGCAGGTCTCGTCATTCGCGTCCACTGTCATAGTGTCGCGGCCGTTGCCTGAACGCGGTGCTCTGATAACGGGGATCATGGCCGGGTGAGAATGCGCGTCCGGAGGAGTCGGAACGAGGCTCGGCCATACGTGGCCCGCTTGAGCGTTTTAACTCGGTTTACATGCCCTTCGACGTGACACGGCGGGTTGTGCTGGGTGGGTCGGCGGCGACCGCGACACTGAGTGCAGTGCCATCCACGGCGACTGCCAGCACGCGTCCGGACCCGGTCCTGGACACGAGTCATGCCACGCAGCTTCTGGTCGAGGATGCCAAGCTGGTCCTCCATGCCCTCGCGGTGGCCGACGACCACATCCGGGCCGAGGACGCCGAGGAGTGGCTGTTCTCGGACTTCAGCTGGGCGGAGTTCGACACCGAGGTGCATCTGATGCGCACGCTGGACCGGTTCGAGGCCTGGGCACCGGGCCAGGGTATGCGCGTGCTGGTCGAGCCTCAGACCCCCGCAGCCTCGCCGGCCGGCCGTGTCGAGCCGAACTCGGCGGCGGCGAGGACAGAGTCCAGTCGGGCTCGCGTGGCGGCAAGGTCCCGCATGTGATCGTCGAGGCGGTCCCGCTCCGCACGAAGCCGGGCGATCATCTCCGGGCCGGCGATACCGGTGTGCACGCACGGCAGGAACTCCACGATCGTCCGGCTGCTCAGCCCGGCAGCGTAGAGGAGCTGGATCCACCGCACTCGCTCGACCGTGTCCGGGGTGTAGAGGCGCTGCCCGCCTGCGCTGCGGCTCGACGCGATGAGCTGCTGCTGCTCGTAGTAGCGCAGCGCCCGCGTGCTCACTCCCGCGGCCGATGCCACCTCGCCGATACGCATCCCGTCGCTCCCTCTGCTCCACATGCCGCCGGGTCCCGGTTGCTGCCGGGCCGTCCCGGGGTTCGTCACCCAACTTGCCTTTGACGTTAACGTCAACTTTTACACTCCGGAAGCCGGGCATCAGCACCGGTGGAACCGACCATGACGGAGTAGGACTTCATGAGCACTGACGACACGACACCCGACGGCCTCATCCCCGCCGCCATCCTCGCCTCGGACACGCCGGTCGCGGTATATGGATACGCCCGGGCCAAGGCGGGCGGGGAGGGCCGGATGCTGGGCGAGATCCAGGCGATCATCGGCCTCACCCGCAAGGAGGATGGATGCGAGCAGTACGTGGTGCACACCACACCGGACCAGCCGGGCGCCTTCGCCTTCTACGAGCGCTGGTCCTCCGGCGCCCACCTGCTGGCGCACGTTTCGCAGCCGTTCATGCAGACGTACTTCGCCGCCATCGCGGGCCTGACCGAGGGGGAACTGGAAGCCCACTGGCTGCACCCCCTCTCCTGACCCACGACACACGGCCAACCCCGCGCCACGCGGGGCCAGCGCATCCGGATCGCCGTATACGCGATGGGTGCAGCTCCTTCGGAGGGACTGGCCGAGCTGGGACATCGGTGCCTGGCGCATCACCCGTGCCCGACGCGGCTGCGCCTCATGGGAGCGCCGCGGGTAGGCATTCCGGCCAGGCCGAAGACCGGCCGAGCGGTCCTCGGCAATCAGCGGCGGGACAACCGCAACCGCCGGAACGATCACACCTCACACGTGGACTCGCGGCTCGGTGCCGGTGGGGTCGTAGCTTGAGAGGAGCTACCCCCAAAGGCGCTCGGCTCCGAAAATGCCGCCAGTGCGTCAGGATCCTGCGAACGTGTCGGCGCCGAGCACGGTCAGCAGAGCAAGCTTGTCGTGGCTCTCCGTGCCAGGTGTGGCGGTGAAGATGAGCAGGGACTGCCCCTGGTCGGGGTCGAGCAGTGTCTGGCAGTACAGGTCGATGCGTCCGACCTCGGGATGGACGAAGCGTTTGGCGTTGCTCCACCGCAGTCCCACTTCATGGCGGTTCCACAGCTCGGCGAATTCCTCGTTGTGCTGCAGGTCGGCCACGAGCGAGGCGGCCGGCGACCCGGGCCCCTGCGCGGTCGCACTGGCGCGCAGGAGGGCGACGTAGACGCGGCTGTGCAGGTGGTGGTCGTCGGGCAGGTACCGATCGCGGGTGGTGGGGTCGGTGAACCACCGGTAGAGGGCGCTGCGCGCCGGGCCGGTGTGACGCGTCTCGTCGCCGAGCAGCGCCACGGTGGGCGGCGTCTGCTGCAGCGTTTCACCGACCGTGCCCACGATCTGCGCGGGTGTGTCCTGAAGCCGGTCCATGACGCGCAGCAGGCCGGGACTGATGTGCGCTTCGCGTAGTCGCCGTGTCTGGAGGCGGTACCCGCACAGCAGGAACAGGTGGTCACGTTCGTCGGGAGTCAGGCGCAGGCCCCGGGCGATGGCCGCTGCCATCTGCTGCGACGGCTGGGAACCACTACCGCGTTCCAGCCGGGCGAGATAGTCGGCCGACATGTCGCACAGCTCGGCGACCTCCTCCCGGCGCAGCCCGGTCGCCCGCCGTCGTGCGCCGCGGCGCAACCCGACGTCCTCGGGTTGCAGGGACTCCCGGCGTCCGCGCAGGAAATCGGCCAGACCCTCGCCATCCACCGCCGTGTCCACCATCGGACTCCCCGCCTCGCATGTCGTATACCTCCGTCTCATTGTCCGGCAGGTCGACACGGGTAGCCACGCCCTGCCATTCAGTGGTTGGGCAGGTCCTTCATCCGCCGGCACGGTCCCCGTTCACTGGACGGCGTCAGGAATCAGGTAGAAGAGCCTCCGGAGGATTTCACTATGGCCAAATGGACCGCTGACCGGCTGCCGAGCATGGCCGGCGTGACAGTGGTGATCACCGGTGCCGGCGGGGGGATCGGGCTGGTGACCGCTCGCGAACTCGCAGGGGTCGGCGCCCACGTGGTGCTGGCCGTGCGCAACGTCGACAAGGCGCGCCAGGCAGTGGCCGGTATGCGTGGAGATTTCGATGTCCGGCGACTCGATGTCGCCGACCTGGACTCGGTACGTGCGTTTGCGACGTCGTACACCGGCGACATCGATGTTCTGATCAACAACGCCGGGGTGATGGACATCCCGGCGGCGCGGACCGCGCAGGGCCTGGACGTACAGACCGCGACGAACTATTTCGGGCCGTTCGTGCTCACCAACCTGCTGCTGCCCCGGCTGACCGACCGCGTGGTGACGGTCTCCAGCCAACTGCACCGATTCGGCAGGGTGGACCTCGACGACCTCGACTGGCGCACCCGCAAGTACAACGGGCTGGCCGTCTACGAGTCGTCCAAGCTCGCCGTTGTGCTGTTCTCGCTGGAATTGCAGCGCCGCTTGACCGCCTCGGGCAGCCATGTCCGCTCGGTCGTCGCTCACCCTGGCGTCGCGCGGAGCGGACTGGTCACGCACTCGCCGCTGGGATTCGTCAACCGGCTCCCCTTCCTGGTCCAGGACGTCGAACACGGAGCGCTGCCACTCCTGTACGCAGCCACGCAAGACGTCCCCGGCAACGCCTACGTCGGTCCGGACGGGTTGTTCAGCTTCACGGGCTACCCACTGATCCGCAAGCCCAGCCGGGCCGGCCTGGACCCTGCCGTCGCCAAGAGGCTCTGGCAGGCAACCGCCGCTCTCACCGGAACCGGCGCCTGAAAGCAGACATGTTTCCCAGGTCCGGCTCCGGGTGCAGTTCCTCGCAAGGTGCGACCTCACCGGCAGCGAGCCGCGAGTTCACATGTGAGGTGCGATCCTTCCGGCGGTTGCGGTTGTCCCGGCGCTGATCACCGAGGACCGCTCGGCCGCTCTTCGGCCTGGCCGCCATGCTTGCCTGCGGCGCTCCCACGAGGGGCAGCCGCGTCGGGCACGGGTGATGCGCCACCGACGTCCCAGTCACCCCGTCCTTCCAAAGGAGCTGCACCCATCCTCCATGGGTGCCCGGATCCGCACCCGTCCTCGAGAGCGACCATCGAGCCGAGCTGTAGGCCAACTACAACGTCCGTGCCGTCGAATTGGGCTGTCTACAGGTAGTCCATCCCGTTTGGGATCGGCAGGTAGTCCACGTGGGAACGTTGGACCGACGTGCTCTCGGTCACGGTCGGAGACTACCGCCAGAGCGTTGATGGCGACCCCTCCGGCCCGTGGGTGCTGTACTTTCTGGTCGTCGCCCCCCATTACCGTCTTCGTAGCCCCGCAACGGGGTTACCGGCCTTCGGAGTTGGCATGACTACCTCCCCGTGTCGAGTTCATGGCCCGGGGGGTGGTGTCACCAGCTCCGAGGGCACTGACAGACCGCTGATTAGGGGCATGACCACCGGCCTTTCCGCAGGTCGGGAGGCTCTTCGTAATGTGGATGTGGCGATCAGTGCCGTGGCCGGCCGGGTGAACAGCACCGAAGGAACCACGACGTGATCGACACCAGCGACGTCGACGTCTACCTCGGCCTGGACGTCGGCAAGGACGAACACCACGCCACCGCACTCACCCCGGCCGGGAAGAAGACCTTCGACAAGCGGCTGCCCAACAGCGAACCCAAACTCCGCGAGGTCTTCGCCAGGCTGCAGACCAAGCACGGCACCGTCCTCGTCATCGTCGACCAGGTCGCCTCCATCGGCGCCCTGCCGCTGACCATCGCCCGCGACCTGGGCAGCCACGTCGCCTACCTGCCCGGACTGACCATGCGCAGGATCGCCGACCTCTACCCCGGCGAGGCCAAGACCGACTCGAAGGACGCCTTCATCATCGCCAACGCGGCCAGGGCGATGCCGCACACGCTGCGGTCGGTGGACCTCGACGACGAGACGATCGCCGAGCTGTCGATGATCGTCGGGTTCGACGACGACCTCGCCGCGGAAGCGACCCGCCTCTCGAACCGGCTGCGGGGCCTGTTCACCCAGATCCACCCGCACCTGGAACGAGTCATCGGCCCGCGCATGCAGCACCCGGCCGTCCTCAGACTGCTGGACCAGTTCGGCTCGCCGGCCCAGATCCGCAAAGCCGGACGCCGACGGCTCATCGCACTGATCCGCCCCAAGGCGCCCCGCATGGCCGAGCGGCTGATCGACGACGTCTTCACCGCGCTGGATGAGCAGACCGTCGTCGTTCCGGGCACGGACGCAGCCGCACTGATCGTCCCCAGCCTCGCCTCCTCGCTCCAGGCGGTGCTCGACCAGCGCAGACTGCTGGCCCACCGGATCGAGGAACTCCTGGAGGCCCACCCTCTCTTTCCAAGGTCCTGATGTCCATGCCTGGCATCGGCATCAGGACCGGAGCCCGCATCCTCATCGACGTCGGCGACGGCACCTCGTTTCCATCCGCCGCCCATCTCGCCGCCTATGCCGGCCTCGCCCCGGCGACTCGAAGCTCCGGGTCGTCCATCCGCGGCGAACAGCCTTCGCGGGAAGGAAACAAGCAGCTCAAGCGAGCCTTCTTCCTCTCGGCATTCGCCGCGCTCGCCGACCCGGCCTCCCGCACCTACTACGACAAAAAGATCACCCAGGGAAAGCACCACACCCAGGCCATCCTCTGCCTCGCCCGCCGCCGAGCCGACGTCCTCTTCGCCATGCTCCGCGACGGCACCTTCTACCAACCACCAACCCCGATCACCCCTTGACCAAAGTCATAGGGGCACCCCCCCGGCGCTCGTCGGCGCGTGCTGCGCGCGCCGGAGTTTTCATCCTCACCCTGCTGCCGGGGTACGAGGGACTCGCCAGCCAGCGGGCCCGACCCGCAAGGTGACGGAGACGCCCCCCAGCCAGCGGGCAGGACGGTTCCGCCGGAACGAATACAGCGGTCAGTGCTCGGTGAGGTACCGGACGTCCCAGCGCGCCGTACGCGATCAGGTTCGAGGCATCGAACGCGGATGAGACCGAGGCCGCAGCATGAGAACATTACATCTCGGAAGTACCTTGTCGATCGTTTTTGATGTGGTCCTAGAAGAACCCCGTCACCGCAGATCACAAGGAACTTCTTCGTTTCTGGGTGAACCATCCACGGGCATCAAGCCGGTCGATCCGGGTTGATGCGTGCTGTCTCTGCGGCATAGGCTGCGGCTTCGATCAGCTCGAGTTCGCCGGCGAGCGTCGACGCGAACGCATCGATGGCGCGGCCCTCCATCGTAGAACTCGAGTCGCCGCGACGTATCGCCATGCCGGATGGAGCTCCTCGGCTCAGCTGCAGTCCGGTGGTGACAGACATCGCGTCCCTGCACAGGAAATTCAACAGAGGCCATGCTTTTCCTCATCGTCAGAAGTCGACGTCGAGGTAATCGATGTCATTCAGAGAGACGTCTGAGAGGCCCACGGCGCGGCTTCCGCCATCCTTGAAATAGACGTCCTTAAATCCTGAGGCGATGATGTCGCGCATCTGCTGGTCGCTGGCGCCCGCGTCGCGGGCGTCGAACAGGCGCTGCGCGTACGCCGGGGGGAGGTGCACGGTCAGTCGCCGGAACCGTCCGTCGTCGGTCGTGCCGACCGGCGCGGTGTACCCGAACCGTGCCCTCGTCTCCACGGTGATCCCGCCCGTGGCGGCGGCCTGGCGCTGACGGCGCTTGCGTACCTGCGGCTGCCACCGCTGCCGTACCGCGTCGTCGATCTTCGCAGCGACGTCGGCGCGCGCGTGCTTGCGGGCGCCGCGCCGGTACCTGTTGACGGAGTCGGCGGTGACGCCGAGTTCCTGCGCGACGGCCTTCGCGCTGCCCATCTGCTTGAGCAGGTAGCCGATCTGACCCTTCAACGTCTTCGGCGGCTGCCGGGTGAACGACTCCTCCTCGGCCCGCTCGATCGCCTCCTCAATCTCCCCCACTGGTTACTCCCCTTCGTCCAGGACGGCGTCGCCGCCCTTGATGTGGCGGGCCGGGTTGTAGCCCTGTTCCATCAGGTCGACCGCCCATGCCATGTCCTGCACGCCCTCCAGCTTCGCCAGGCCCGGGGTCGGCCCGAGGCGGAACCCTCCGGGCTGCGGCTTGCCGGAGGCTGCGTACGGCAGGAAGTCCAGCGGGGAGGCGCCGGGGCTCGGGTAGACGACGCAGTCGGAGAGCACGGCGAGCGGGTATCGGCCCGTCAGCTTCACCATGTTGTTGAGCTTGCGGTGCATGTTAACCCGCGCCTTGGAGATGACGGCGTTGCGGATCCATGGGGCCCACGTGGCGCGCTGCATGGCAGGCCACGGTTCACCGTCACGGTGGCCCTTGCCCTGCGGCCCCTCGAACAGCTTGCCGATGCCGCCCTTCACCGTGCCCTTGATCGCGGCGAGGACCGCCGTCAGGGCCGGGTCGATCTCCTTGTGCAGCTCCATCGCCGCAAGGAACTCGCTGTCGGTGAGGTCCTTGGTGACACCGAGGTCGGCGAGGGTGTCGACGTAGGCGGTCTTGAGCCGGTCGTGCCACGGATCCAGGTACGCGCCGGTCTCCCTCCGCAGGTACGCCTCGATCGGGTGGACGTCGTAGCCGAGTTCCTGGGCGTAGGCGACGGTGTGCGTCTGGTACCAGGCCGGCCCCGTCGGACGCTCGCCGGACGGCGTGAACGGCGAGGGCAGGCGCGGGTCCAGCTCGATGTGGGACAGGTCGACCAGCCAGGATCCGGAGATCTTGGGGTTGAACTGCGGGGCGTGGAAGTGGTCCGGGGCGGACAGGCCCACGGTGAGCCGGGCCGCGGCCGCGAGGAACGCCGTGTTGAGGTCCAGGCCGACCACGAAGGGCAGCGTCACCTCTTCGGCGGTGAGCAGTTCCACCGGCCGCACCCACTGGTAGGCCTCCTCATCCAGGAACCCGCCCGTCCAGCCCTGCGCGACGGGGTGCTCGGGCCGGGCCTCCGGCGGCGCCGGGGGAACCGGCTCCGTGCCGAGTGAGCCAGGGTTGTGGCCGGACACCCAGTTGCCGGTCTGCTCGTCGCGCACGGCGCGGGTCGGCGGGCGCAGCGCTGTCATCAGCTCCAGCCCGGTGACCGCCGTGCTGCCGCGCGGGGTGATGACGCGCTGGGCGTACACCCCCAGAACACGGGCGATGTCGGTCGGCCCCATATCCGTGACGCCGGGCCAGGAGCGGCCATCGAGGGCGTCCCACGGCAGGATCGCGAGCTGGACGCACTGCCGGTCGCTCCCCTGCGCCTTGCGGTAGATGCGGGCCCACGGGCCGAACCCGCGCTTCGTCAGCTGCCACTTCGCCTTCAGCACCTGCTTGACGACCGGGTGGTCCCCCTCCAGGCGCAGGCCCCGACGGTCCTCCAGACGTTCCGGCAGTCCGAACTTCACCGCGGCCGCGGCGGTGATGACGATCAGCGGGTCGGAGCCCTTGCCGTTCTTGTGCAGCTTCGACGCACCGAGACGGGACTCCCTGAGCGTCCACTCCACCAGCTGCGGGATGGTGGTCGCCCGGCAGTCGAGCACGATGCCGTCGACGCCGTACGCACTGCCGTCACCGTCCAGTACGGCGAGCGGACCGTGCGGGAAGCGTGAGTCGGCTGCGGGCACAGCACGCTTCTGCGCCGGCCGACGCGACGTAGCCGCCGCGGACGGGCTGGCGGGGCGTTCGGGCTCCGGGGTGGCCTGGACGGCGGACGTCTCCACCACGGCGGGCGTCTCGGTCGCGGCCGGGCCGACGAACGTCTCCGGGACAGGCACCGGGCGGGGCACGGGAG
>NZ_JAENRY010000313.1 GCF_016612545.1 Streptomyces sp. MBT65
CGCCCGATCTCCCCCCACGGCAGATACCGCAACACCCGCAGATTCCGCAGTGCCAGCTCCGCAGGCCCGGACTGGGCGCCCGCTCCCGTCTGCTCCTCGCCGAAGGCCCAGCCTTCAACGGCCGTGCGTACGGCGGCACTTGCGACGGCGGCGGCGAAGCGCAGCTCCGGGGAGGTCGCGGACGGGAGTTGTGCGGTGTTGGCGTCGTCGGCCTTGGCCATGCGTTCCGCGAGGACCTCGCCGAGGGCGCGTTCGCCGGTCTGGCAGACCTCCGCCCACACCTTGCGCAGGCCGGAGCTGGACTCCGCCATGCGGATCAGTGGGCGGACCCAGGTCCAGGAGTTGACGGAGACGCCCACTCCGGGGGTCAGCGTGTGGAGCGCCCCGTGTTCCAGGGCCTCCGGTACCGACAGTGCGGGCGGGGCCACGCGGACCGCCTCCGCCCAGCGCTCGGCGCCGGCCGCGTAGAGCGGGGCGACGGCCTCTTCCTTGGTGGCGAAGTAGCGGTAGAAGGTGCGGGGAGCGATGCCCGCGCTCTGGGCGATGTCCTCGGCGCGGGTGGCCCGCAGCCCGTGTTTCACGAAGAGTCCGGCCGCCGCCCGGGCGATCTCCATCCGGGTCTCGGCCCTGCGCCGCTCGGTCAGCGAGAGCGGTGCGGAGGGGGAGGCGCGACGGGAATCGGATGGTGGGGTGGGGCTGCTCACATCGGCAGGCTATGCCTCTGTGGCACAATCTGCCATTCGGCGGGCCACCCCGGGGTTCAGGTACGGGGTGCCCCGCCGTCCCGGTCTGCCCGGCACCTCGTCCGCCGCTCGCCCTTCTTCTCCCCCACCCGTCCCCTCCACGAGAAGAACCGGGCCTCGGCGCCTGGGGGGACAGACGCCGAAGCCCGGTTCGGGAGAGTCCCGGCGCCGGGGGGGGATTGCGTCGGGACTTGGCTCAGGGGGGCCTGGAGGCAGAGCCCGTGACCCCAACTCCGGGGCCCTGGAGTCTTGTTCCCACAGCCCCGCAGGTTGAAGCGGCGTTCCACGGCCATGTTTGCGCGGCCTCCCGCCACCGGGCGTACGCGGACCGGCACGCACTGCGTTCGTGCACGCCCCCGCGACCGCCGGACGGGGAGCCGGAGGCTCACGCCCCCGGCACAACCACCCCCGCGCTCACGACCGCTCGCGCTTACGCCGCCGCGTCGAACCCGGTCTGGCTCGCCAGCTTCTTCAGTTCCAGCAGCGCGTGCTTCTCGATCTGGCGGATGCGCTCGCGCGTCAGGCCGTGCTCCTTGCCGACCTCGGTGAGCGTGCGCTCCCGGCCGTCCTCCATGCCGTACCGCATCTTGATGATGGAGGCCGTTCGCTGGTCGAGGCGGCCGATCAGGTCGTCCAGTTCCTCGCTGCGCAGCAGGGTCATGACGGACTGCTCGGGCGAGACCGCGGACGTGTCCTCCAGGAGGTCACCGAACTGTGTGTCGCCGTCGTCGTCCACCGACATGTTCAGCGAGACCGGGTCACGCGCCCAGTCCAGCACGTTCGTCACGCGCTCCGGGGTCGACTCCAGCTCGGCGGCGATCTCGGCGTGCTCGGGCTCCCGCCCGTTCTTCCGGTTGAACTCGCGCTGCACGCGCCGGATCCGGCCCAGCTCCTCCACCAGGTGGACGGGGAGCCGGATGGTCCGGGACTGGTCGGCGATGGAGCGGGTGATGGCCTGGCGGATCCACCAGGTCGCGTACGTCGAGAACTTGAAGCCCTTGCGGTAGTCGAACTTCTCGACCGCGCGCACCAGGCCCGCGTTCCCCTCCTGGATCAGGTCGAGCAGGGGCAGGCCGCTACGGGGGTAACGGCGGGCCACGGCCACGACCAGGCGGAGGTTCGACCGGATGAAGACGTCCTTGGCACGCTCCCCTTCGGCGACCAGGGCCTCCAACTCCTCACGAGAGGCGTCCGCCTGGGACTGCTCCTCGCCGTCGAGGACCTGGCGCGCGAACACGCCCGCTTCGATGGTCTGTGAAAGCTCGACTTCCTTGGCGGCGTCGAGCAGCGGTGTGCGCGCGATTTCGTCGAGATACATGCCGACCAGGTCGCGGTCGGCGATCTCGCCGCCATGGGCGCGAACACTGCGCGCCACGCCGGAGGTCTCGCCGGAGGCGGACTTACGACGGGCTACGGCACGGGTTGCCATGCGTGCTCCCTTGCGATGGTAGGTCAGCAGGTGTTCGTCAGGTGTTCCTGTGATGCCTCGGCACTCTTCTCGTGTGCCCTGCATCTGATGGAAACAACGACTGGAATCCGGACAGAATTCCCGACCCACTCCCCTATTTTTCTGATCTTGCAGTACCCTGTCCGGCCACAAGGGGGTAACGATGCCGTCGGAACCTACAGAGGTGCAGGTCAGGCCGGGAGTCGAGAGTGACCTCGACGCCCTCACCGACATCTACAACCACTACGTGCGCGAGACCCCGATCACCTTCGACACCGCCGCCTTCTCGCCGGAGGAGCGCCGCCCTTGGCTGCTCTCCCACCCTGAAGACGGGCCATACCGCCTGAAGGTTGCCGTCGACGGGATCTTCCAAGGAAACTCACAGCGAATCCTCGGGTACGCCACATCCAGCCCTTACCGGGTGAAGCCCGCCTACTCGACCTCGGTCGAGGTCACGGTCTACCTCGCCCCCGACGCCGGCGGCCGGGGTATCGGGACGCTGCTCTACAAGGCGCTGTTCGAGTCCCTGGAGACCGAGGACGTGCACCGGGCCTACGCGGGCATCGCACAGCCCAACGAAGCGTCCACGCGGCTGCATGAACGCTTCGGTTTCCGGCACATCGGCGTCCACCGGGAGGTGGGCCGCAAGTTCGGCCGCTACTGGGATGTCGCCTGGTGGGAGAAGGAGTTGTAGCCCTTCCCGAAGGGAAGGGCCTTTCGGCGCGGGCTCAGCCGAACTGCACCGACCGCTTCGCCATCCCCATCCAGAACCCGTCGATCACGGACGGGTTCAGGGCCTCCGGGGCGTCCAGCTCGCCGCTCGCCTCGGCCGCGCCCATGGTGACGAACAGCGGGGCGAAGTGCTCGGTGCGCGGATGGGCGTAGCGCCCGGCCGGCGCCTTGTGCAGGAAGTCCAGCAGGCCGTCCCAGTCGCGGGCCTCCAGCGCCCGGCGACCCCAGTCGTCGAACTCGGAGGACCAGGTGGGCACTCCCCCGCCAGTGTGGCGCAGGGCGGCGAGGTTGTGGGTGAAGAAGCCGGAGCCGACGATCAGGACGCCCTCGTCGCGCAGCGGCGCGAGCTTGCGGCCGATGTCCATCAGCTTCGCCGGGTCGAGGGTCGGCATGGAGACCTGGAGGACCGGGATGTCGGCGGCCGGGAACATCTCGACGAGCGGGACGTACGCCCCGTGGTCGAGGCCGCGGTCGGGGACGTCCTGTACGGGGATGCCCGGGGCGCGCAGCAACTTCCTTACGGACGCGGCGAGTTCGGGGGCGCCCGGGGCGTCGTAGCGGACCTGGTAGTAGTGCTCGGGGAAGCCCCAGAAGTCGTAGACCAGGGGGACCGGGTCGGTGGCGCCGAGGGCGAGGGGGGCCTCCTCCCAGTGGGCGGAGACCATGAGGATCGCCTTGGGGCGCGGGAGGTCGGCGGACCAGGCGGCGAGTTCGCCGGGCCAGATCGGGTCGTCCGCGAGGGGCGGCGCGCCGTGGCTGAGGTACAGGGCGGGCATGCGCTCCGGTGCGGCGGTGGACATGACGGTCACTCCCCTGGGTCGATCCTTGATCGAGACATGGCGCTCGAACTCGATATGTGAACTCGATGCTTGAACTCTCAAACTTCCTGAGCCAGAGCTTACGCCCCATTTGTTTAACCTTCAAGGAGAGCTCTCGTACAGTGGAGAGCATGAACACGGCACCCGCACCCGCTGAAGAAGCGGCCTCCGCTGACGAACCCCGCTGGCTGACCGCCGAGGAGCAGCGCGTCTGGCGCTTCTACATGCACGCCAGCACCCTCCTGGAGGACCATCTGGACCGCCAGTTGCAGCGGGACGCGGGCATGCCGCACATCTACTACGGGCTGCTCGTCCAGCTCGCCGACGTGCCGGGCCGCCGGCTGCGGATGACCGAGCTGGCCATGAACGCGAAGATCACCCGCTCCCGGCTCTCGCACGCGGTGGCGCGGCTGGAGAAGAACGGGTGGGTGCGCCGCGAGGACTGCCCCTCCGACAAGCGCGGCCAGTTCGCGGTGCTGACCGACGCGGGGTACGAGGTGCTCAGCCGGACCGCGCCGGGTCATGTGACCGCCGTACGGCAGGCGTTGTTCGAGCGGCTGAGCCCGGAACAGCAGAAGTCCCTCGGCGAGATCATGGAGATCGTCGCCGAGGGACTTCAGCCCGACGAGGCGGGCGCGGATCTGCCCTGGCTCCGCTGAGCCGCTCAACTCAGCGGAGAACCAGGGCAGTTCCTGGGAGTCGTACGTACGGGGCGTCCCCTTCCCCGTACGTACGGATGGTGCGAAGGGGGTACGACCGGGTCGGGCGTCGTCAGTGGGCGACGACCGGGACCTTGAACTCGTCCTCGGCTCCGTCACCGGAGGCGACCGGGTCGGAACCCTGCTTGCCCGCGTTGACGAGGACCGAGACGATGACCGCGGCCGCGACCAGCATGCCCACGGCGAACCAGATGGCGTTGGTGTAGCCGTGCACCTGGCCCTGCAGCTGGACGAGCTGCTGCTGGGTCTTGGAGGTACCCGCGCCGGCGATGTGGTCCTTGATGTACGCGGTCGTCGCGGAGGCGGCGATCGTGTTCAGCAGGGCCGTACCGATGGCGCCGCCCACCTGCTGCGAGGTGTTGACCATCGCGGAGGCGACACCCGCGTCCCGGGGCTCGACGCCCAGGGTCGCGAGGGACATGGCCGGCATGAACGCCGTACCCATGCCGAGACCGAGCAGCAGCATCGCGGGCAGGATGATCGAGGCGTACGACGAGCCGATCTCCAGCTGCGTCATCAGGAGCATGCCGACCGCGGCGACCAGGAAGCCGGGGCCCATGAGCAGGCGGGCCGGCAGGCGGGTCATCAGGCGGGTGCCGATCTGGGTCGAGCCGACCATCATGCCGACGATCATCGGCATGAAGGCGAAGCCGGTCTTGATCGGCGAGAAGCCCTTGACGACCTGGAGGTAGTAGGTGAGGAAGAGGAACGTGCCGAACATCGCGATGATGGCGATGCCGAGCGAGAGGTAGATACCGCCGCGGTTGCGGTCGGTGATGACGCGCAGGGGCAGCAGCGGGGCCTTGACCTTGGCCTCGACGATGACGAACGAGACGAGCAGGACCGCCGACGCGATGAACAGCGCGATGGTCGAGGAGTCGCCCCAGCCGTCGGTCTCGGCGCGGGTGAAGCCGTAGACCAGCGAGACCAGGCCGAGGGTGGACAGGAGCACGCCGGGGATGTCGAGCGGGTTGCGGTTGCGGCCGCCCTCCGGCTCGCGGATGACGAAGTACGCGCCGAGCGCGGCGACGATCGCGAACGGGATGTTCACGAAGAACGTCCAGCGCCAGTCGAGGTACTCGGTCAGCACACCGCCGAGGATGAAGCCGACGGCGCCGCCGCCACCGGCGATCGCGCCGTAGATGCCGAACGCCTTGGCGCGTTCCTTGGCGTCCGTGAACATCACGGCGAGCAGGGAGAGCGCGGCGGGCGCGAGCAGTGCGCCGAAGGCGCCCTGGAGGGCACGGGCGCCGAACATCATGGCGCCGGTGGTGGCCATTCCGCCGAGCGCGGACGCGGCGGCGAAGCCGGTCAGGCCGACGACGAAGGCGCGCTTGCGGCCCCACAGGTCGGCTATGCGGCCGCCGAAGAGGAGGAGTCCGCCGAAGGCGAGGGCGTAGGCCGTGACGACCCACTGCCGGTTGCCGTCGGAGATGCCCAGGTCGGTCTGGGCGGACGGGAGGGCGATGTTCACGATGGTCGCGTCGAGCACGACCATCAGCTGGGCGAGCGCGATGAACGCGAGCGCTTTCCAGCGGTTGGCATGGGCTTCGTGCTCGGCGGCCTCGGAGGCCTTGTCGAGAGCGCCGGGGGCGCTTCGAGCTGTTTCAGACATGGTGGTACCCACTTCGGGACTTCGTGACGGAAAAATACGGAAGAAGGACGTGGTCGGGGACGGCTCGTCTACGACGACGAGAGCCGGTTGCTTGCTGGTGGGACTGGCGTGACGCTCTGAACTGATCGGCGCCGAACGGATCGGTCAGGGTTCGGTCAGGGCTGCCGGAGATCCTCCATCGTCGCGGCCGTACCGGGCAGGACCGAGCGGGCCGGGGCCCGCAGTCCGTCCAGGAACAGCTGCAGGTGTCGGTGTACGAAGCGGTCGGCGCTGAGGCAACCGGTGCCGGCCGGGGGCCGGCTGAGCTGGGCCACGGCGACCATCACGTCACCGACACCCACGTCGGACCGGAGCTGCCCGGTCTCCCTGGCTCGTTCCATGACCTCGCCGATGAGCTCCTCGACCCGCTCGCGGGCGGCTTCCAGGTCCGGATGGGAGTGGTCGAACGTGCTGGCCATCATCGGGCACAGCGCGCCGATCCGTTCGTCCGCGGAGTCGTGCACGAAGCGCTCCAGCGCGGCGAAGGCGTCGCCGGTCTCGGCGAGTGCCACCTCCGCGCCCTCCGCGATCCGGTCCATGACCGAGCAGACGACCTCGCGGACGAGGGCGTCGCGGTCCGGGAAGTTGCGGTACAGCGTGGCGTTGCCGACGCCGGCCCGGCGGGCGATCTCGTCGAGCGGCACATCGGGGCCGAACTCGACGAACATCTCGCGGGCGGCGGTGACGATCCGCTCCCGGTTGCGCAAAGCGTCGGCGCGCGGCCGGGTCACCTTTCGCTGTACGGGGGTCGCGGTCGTCACGGCGTACTCCTTGGGTTACTCGGGGCGATCCGGGGAGGCGGTCCCCGTTTCGCTCGGACACATGACCAAACGGGGAAACGGTCCCCGGTTATTTCCCACTCAGCGGGACATTTGATGTGACCTGGGTCACATCCCGTTTGGACCCATCTTCGGCCCCCGTCCTCCGGAACCACACGGTCGGTCTCCTCCAGCGCGCGCCCTCGCACCGCACGACTCAGGGTGATCGAAAGGGTGCAGTCGGAGACCGGCGGCTGCCGTGGCGCGAAGGGTCCATGCATGCAGCCCAGCCGTCGGATACGCCCGCGCCGCGTGGCAGCCCTCGCGTCCGTGACCGTCCTGACCCTCGCGGTCAGCACCTCGGCCGGCACCGGACACCTCACCTCGGGCGCCACGACGGCGGCGGGCCCGGTCGCGCTCGCCCGCACCTCCGTACTCGGCCCCTGCATGATCAACGGCCCGCTGGACGTCCAGATGTCCGAGGGCATCCCCACCCCCGGCGGCTACTCCCGCTCCACCGGCACGGTCCACGCCCTGACCCTGATGGTCGACTTCTCCGACGCCCCCGGCCAGGGCAGCGCCATGGACCGCTACCACGAGTTCTTCCCCAAGACCCAGGACTGGTTCACCACCAGCTCCTACGGCCGCCTCGACTACCGCCCCGAGACCCCGGTCACCCACTGGCTCCGCATGCCCAGGTCCTTCAAGTCCTACGGCATAGAGCGCGGCGCGCCCTTCGACCCCGGCTACCGGCAGCTCGTCCAGGACATCGTGGCCGCGGCGGACCCGACGGTGGACTTCAGGTCGTACGACCTCCTGAACGTCCTGGTCACCCCGAACGCGGGCCCCTCCGCCCTGGACACGGTCCTGTCGGTGACGTTCGCGGGCAACACGGAGGCCCCGGTGGCCGACGGCGTCCCCGTCTCCAACGCCTCCTTCGTCTACTCCCGCCAGGACGACGGCTCCGGCTCCTACGCCCGGACCGGCTACCGCGTCCTCCCGCACGAGAACGGCCATGTCTTCGGCCTGCCCGACCTCTACACCCAGGAGGGCGGGGGCGCGGTCGGCCACTGGGACATCATGAGCGAGGACTGGGGCGCCAACAACGACCTCCTCGGCTGGCACAAGTGGAAGCTCGGCTGGCTGGACCCGGCCCAGGTCAACTGTGCGATGAGCAGAGGGACTTCGGAGTACACCCTGACCCCGCTGGAACGCCCCGGCACCGACGGCACCCGACTCGTCTTCGTCCCCCTGTCCCGACGGACGGGCTACGCCCTGGAGCTGCGCACCCCCGAGGGCAACGACGAGGCGGTCTGCCGCCCCGGCGTCCTCATCTACAAGGTGGAGGCGGACGTCGACACGGGCATGGGCCCGGTCAAGGTGTACGACGCCCACCGGGACAGCGGAGGCTGCACCCGAAGCCCCAATGTGCACGCCGAGCTGTCGGACGCGCCCTTCACGGCGGGCGAGACCTTCCGCGATCCGGTCAGAGGGGTCCAGGTGGCGGTCGGGGGGGCGGACGCGGCGGGGAACTATCGGGTGACGGTGACGCGGACGCGGTAGGCGGGACGCGACTCAGGGGGGCCGGTCACGGGGTGGGGCGGTCGCGGTCGCTCGGCCCAGACGCTGGAGCACGGCTCTCCTAAAGCGGGTGTCGCAGGTTCGAATCCTGCCGGGGGCACCATGCCTGACCAGGCATAATGCATCGAACAGCCCCCTCGGAGTGATCTCCGAGGGGGCTGTT
>NZ_JAENRY010000314.1 GCF_016612545.1 Streptomyces sp. MBT65
GGCAGGGGGTGCGGGAGGGTGGGAGCAATCAGGGGTCTGTGGCGTTGGCGGCGCAATCCGCTGCGTCGCGCTACCGATCTGGTCGAGGCCTGGCTGGCCCTCGTGGTCCTGCTGGTGGTCCTGGTCGCCGCACCCGTGATCGGTTCGCTCGTCGGGATGGTCGCGCAGGACACCCTGCAGCGGTCGGTGCGGGAGCAGCGCGCGGACCGGCACGTCGTGACGGCGACGGTGGTCAAGAAGCTGAAGGGCACCGAGATCGACCCCGACCCCGACTCGTCCGCCGCGCGGGACATCCGCACCCGCGTCCTCGCCGACTGGACCGCCCCGAACGGCACCACACAGCACGGCGCGGTGATGGCGAACCTGAACACCCCGCACGCGGGCGACCACTTCAGGCTCTGGACGGATCAACAGGGGCACATAGTGGCCCGCCCGCTGGACTCGGCCACGGCGACGACGCACGCCGTGCTCGCCGGGCTCGGCGCGGCACTGCTGGCCGCCGGGCTCGTCGACAGCGCCAGACGGTTGGTGCTGTGGCGCATGGTCCGCCGCAGGTACGCGCGTTGGGACCGGGCCTGGGAGCGGGCGGGTCCGGACTGGGGCCGGACCGGCACCGGCAGCTGACAGCCTTCCGGCTCTGGTCAACCCACCGCCCGCCCGCACGCTACGGTGGACCGGCGAAGGCTTCGGCATCAACCCGCGTACCACGAGGTGGGGGCACAGCAGCGCCATGGCACAGGGCACGGTCCAGGTGACGCACACCGGTACATCGCGGTGGCGGCGCCGCACAGGTGAGTACGCGTCGCTCGCCGCCGCCCTGGAGGCCGCGGCCGAGGGCGACGTACTGACCGTCGCTCCCGGCACCTACCGGGAGAACCTCGTCGTGCAGCGGTCGGTGACCCTGCGCGGCCCCGAGGGTTCGCCCGGCTCGGTGCGCATCGCGCCCCTGGACGGCGTGCCGTTGACGGTCCGCGCCTCGGCGGTGGTCCAGGACCTGCATGTCGAGGGCCAGGACTCGGCCGCTCCCGCGCTCCTTGTCGAGGACGGCGCACCGGAGTTGACGGACCTTCGGATCGTCACCCGCTCCGCGTCCGGCATCGAGGTGCGCGGCGGCGCCCGCCCCACCGTGCGGCGCTGCACCGTCGACAACCCGGCCGGCATCGGGATCGCCGTACTCGACGGCGGTGGCGGGGTGTTCGAGGAGTGCGAGGTCGTCTCGGCCGGCCAGGCGGGCGTCGCGGTCCGCGGCGGCGGTCACCCGCGCCTGGAGCGCTGCCGCGTCCACCACGCCTCCGGGGTCGGCCTGTCGGCGACGGGCGAGAACTCCTCGCTGGAGGCGGTGGGTTGTGAGGTCTACGAGACGCGCGGCAGCGGCGTCCAGATCACCGGCCGCGCCACCGCGCACCTCACCGACTGCGATGTGCACCGTACGACCGCGGACGGCGTCACGCTCGACACGGACGCGGTGCTGACGCTGGCGGACTGCCGTATCCACGACATCCCGGAGAACGCGGTCGATCTGCGGTCGCGTTCGGTCCTGACGCTGACGCGGACGACGGTGCGTCAGTTCGGGCGCAATGGACTGTCGGTGTGGGACCCGGGCACGCGCGTGGACGCCAACCAGTGCGAGATCTTCGACAGCACGGGCGACTATCCGGCGGTGTGGGTCAGCGACGGCGCCACCGCGGTCCTCGACTCCTGCCGGGTGCACGACGTACCGGACGCGCTGTTCGTGCTCGACCGCGGCTCGCGCGCGGACGTCGTCGACACCGACATCTCCCAGGTCCGCAACACGGCCGTGTCGGTGAGCGACGGCGCCACCGCGCAGCTCGACGACTGCCGGATCCGGGACGCGGCCACGGGCGCGTGGTTCCGCGACCACGGCAGCGGCGGCACCCTCAACAACTGCACCGTGGACGCCACCCAGACCGGCGTGATCGTCACCAAGGGCGCCGACCCCACCATCGAGCGCTGCACGGTCGACTCCCCCGCCGAGGCCGGCTTCTACGTCTCCGCGGGCGGCCGGGGCACCTTCCTCGGCTGCCGCGTGACGGGCAGCGGCGGCTACGGCTTCCACGTCATAGACGGCTGTCGTACGACGCTCAAGAAGTGCCGTACGGAGCGGTGCGCGCGCGGCGGCTACGAGTTCGCGGACGCCGGACCGGATGCGGGGCCCGGCACCGGGCCCGTCGTCGAGGACTGCACCAGCGACGAGAGCGGCCTCAAGCAGCCCACCGCCCATGAGACGGCCGTGGAGACGGCGAGCCAGGCGACCAGTGTGCTGGGCGCGATCCCCGGCCAGCGCACGGCCGCGCCCGAGCCGCCGGTCACCACGCCGGAGCCGGAGAAGGAGTCCCGCACCTCCAAGGCCGTCCTCGGTGAACTCGACGCGCTGGTCGGCCTGGACAGCGTCAAGCGCGAGGTGCGGTCCCTCATCGACATGATCGAGGTGGGCCGGCGCCGCCAGCAGGCCGGCCTCAAGGCGGCCTCCGTCAAACGGCACCTGGTCTTCACCGGTTCCCCCGGCACCGGCAAGACGACGGTCGCCCGGCTCTACGGCGAGATCCTCGCCTCGCTCGGCGTCCTGGAGAAGGGGCATCTCGTCGAGGTGTCCCGGGTCGACCTGGTCGGCGAGCACATCGGCTCCACCGCGATCCGCACCCAGGAGTCCTTCGACAAGGCGCGCGGCGGGGTCCTGTTCATCGACGAGGCGTACGCCCTCTCTCCGGAGGACTCGGGCCGCGACTTCGGTAAAGAGGCCATCGACACGCTGGTGAAGCTGATGGAGGACCACCGGGACGCGGTCGTGGTGATCGTCGCGGGCTACACGGCGGAGATGGAGCGGTTCCTGTCCGTCAACCCCGGTGTGGCGTCCCGTTTCTCACGGACCATCACCTTCAGCGACTACAACGCGGAGGAACTGCTCAGGATCGTCGAGCAGCAGGCCGAGGAGCACGAGTACCGGCTGGCCGAGGGCGCCTCCGAGGGACTGACGAAGTACTTCACGGCGATCCCCAAGGGCGCCGCGTTCGGCAACGGCCGCACCGCGCGCCAGACCTTCGAGGCGATGGTGGAGCGGCATGCGAGCCGGGTCGCCCAGGTCGAGGAGCCGAGCACGGACGACCTGACCCTGCTCTACGCGGAGGACCTGCCCGAGCTGCCCTGAGGCGGCACCTCGGGCCGCAGCCGGGCCAGCAGCCGCTCGCGTTCCTCCGCGAACGCCGGGTCGGCCTGGTAGTCGGAATGGCCGAGGATCGGCGCGGGCAGCGGGTGTCGTGCCGTACGGCCGTACTCCAGTGGGTCCTTGAGGGGTTCGTGGTCCACCTCGGGGCCGCAGCCGGACACCCGCACCGGGCCGCCGATGGGGTCGGTGAGCCGGTACAGATTGCGCCAGCAGTCGACCTCGCGGTGCAGGCGGCTGAGCGCGGCCGGTCCGAAGTGGGCGGGGAACCAGCGGCCGTAGAGGCGCTCCAGGGGTGAGCCGTAGGTGAGGAGGGCGACGCGTCTGCGCTCGGCCGGTTTGAGTTGCCAGGCCGCCGCCGCAGCGAGGACGCTGCCCTGGGAGTGGCCGGAGAGGACCAGGCGGCCGCCGGTGGCGCGGGTCCAGGTGGCGATCCGCCAGGTCAGGTCGGGGACCGCGCGCTCGGCGTAGCAGGGCGGGGCGAAGGGGTGGGCGGCGCGCGGCCAGAAGGTGCCCACGTCCCACAGGATGCCGATGGTGCGCCGCGCGGAGGCGTCCTTGTAGGCGCGCCTGCCCCAGGTGACGAAGAGTATGAAGCCGAGCCCGATCAGCCAGGAGCCGAGGCCCTGCGAGGTCTGCGCGGTGCCGTGCACGAAGGCGTACGTCTCCTCCCCCGCCTGCTCCGGTGTCCGGTCGGTGGTGAAGGCGCCGACGAGGGCTCCGGCGCCCAGGAGCAGGGTCGCTGTCGAGGTGACGGCGACGAGGAGGGGCTCGCGGTCGGTGAGCGAGGCCATCGCGCGCGTGCTCGCGATCCGGGCGGTGCGCGCCCGGTCCTTGCGCCCGCCCGGGTAGTCGTGGGCGACGGCGGCCAGTTCGCTCCGGCGCAGCCGCCAGGTGCGGTGGCCGAGGCCCGCGCACAGGAGGAGGACGAGGACGAGCAGCGGCGGGATCACCGAGGCCTGCCAGGTGAGCAGGACGGGCGGGCCCGCGAGGGACGTTCCGGTGCCGTCCAGCCAGTCGGAGACGCGTTGGGAGACCCCGCCGGACATCACGCCGCCCAGGGCGCAGGCCAGCATCGCGACGGCCGGGCCGCCGAGGCCGTGCATCGCGGCGCGCGGGTCGCGGTGGGTGCGGTGCAGCAGGTGGGCGACCACGGCGAGGGCGATCACCAACAGGCCCTGCACCAGGGCGATTCCACCGAACGCGGCATCGCCCGACAGCCGCCCGGACGACTCCCACCCCGGGCGCGACCAGCCGGCGTACAGCAGGGCGAGCGCGAGCAGCAGGAGTGCGCCGAGCGGCAGGCGTCGTACGAGACGGCGGTCGAGCGCCTGGTCGAGACGGTTCTCGCTACGGCCGCGGCGGCACACCACGTAGACCACGACGAACGCGAGACCGGCGAGTGCGGTCTCCAGGAGGGTGCCGAAGAGAGCAGGTGTGCTGGAGGAAGCAAGTGTGCTGGAGGCGTCGGGTCGACGGTCGAAGCGGGCCGTCGGGACGGTGACGGCCGCGGCGACCGTCAGCAGGCCCGCCGCCGTGTGGGCGGCGCGCAGCCGGGCGACCAGGCGGCGGCCGTACCAGAAGCCGGGGCGGCCCAGGGAGCTGTGGCCGGTCTCGTCCTCGGGTTCGGGTCTGCGGGGCATCGGCTGCTGGGACTCGTACTCGCTCCAGGTACGGCGGGAGAGGTACCAGAGGAGGACGGTGAGCGCGGTCGGCACCAGGGCGGCGAGCGCGAGGCGGCGGCCCGGGCGGCTCCACCAGCTGTCGTGCGACAGAGCCGGCGACAGGAAGCCCAGCCAGGTGTGCCGTTCGGCGCACGCGCGCGTGCCGGCGCACTGCCAGGCGGCGAGGTCGAGGGCGACCTCGCAGGCGGCCGCGACGAGCAGCACCGTCAGGGTCAGTCCCGCGAGCCGTACCAGCAGCCCGTAGAAACGGACCGTCCGTTTCCGATCGCGTGCGGTGGGGCGCATCCAGTGCGCGAGGTTGACGACCATGAACGGCAGCAGCAACAGCCACAGGGCGCGGGTGCCGTTGCCCGAGGTGAGGTTGCACCAGACGTAGGCCTCGCGGATCGGTCCGCCGCGCTGCTCGGCGGGCCGGGACTCGGCGTCGACGTCGGTGGCGCGCCTGAAGACGGCCGCCGTGTCGTCGCCGGTGATCCGCACCGTGCGTGGATCGCCGAGCATCTCCTCGGGTGTGGCGCCGCCGACTCCGTGGACCAGGAGTTCCAGGGCGGGTTCGGTCTGATCGGGCCGTGTGGCAAGGCTCTTCGCCTCGGCCGTGACGGCGTGTTCCTGTACACGCTCCACTGTTCGCACATCCCCCGTGACGCACTGTCTGTCTGTGTCCGTGTGCACACCAGGATCGCGCTTCACGGCGCGTCGCACACGCCCCGTGACGGAATCTCCCCGATCCGGGTGACACCTCCGGGACGAACGATGCCGGAATGACATGTGCGCGACGGGACAGGCGGTGGCGCGGTGCTTGCGGTGGCGTGCGAGGATTGGGGCGTCCGCGCACCGCAGCCGGGGCGAATGTCCTGGTCCGGGCGGGCACGCTGGGCAGTCTGACGGGTGGCGGCGAAAGGACCGGAGCGTACGTGAGTGAGAATCAGAACCTCCTCGCGGAGCAGCGGCGCGCCCTGATCCTCGACGAGGTCCGGCGCCGCGGTGGCGTCCGCGTCAACGAACTGACCCGCAAGCTCGGCGTGTCGGACATGACGGTCCGCCGCGATCTCGACGCGCTGGCCCGCCAGGGCGTCCTGGAGAAGGTGCATGGCGGGGCGGTCCCGGTCGTCGAGGCGAGCACGCACGAGCCGGGTTTCGAGGCGAAGTCGGGCCTGGAGCTGACCGCCAAGGAGGACATCGCGCGGACCGCCGCCGAGTTGGTGGCGCCGGGCACGGCGATCGCGCTCTCGGGCGGTACGACGACCTACGCACTCGCCCACCATCTCCTCGAGGTCCCCGACCTCACCGTGGTCACCAACTCGGTGCGGGTGGCGGACGTCTTCCACGCGGCGCAGCGCACCTCCGGGCAGCGGCAGGGCGCGGCCACGGTCGTCCTCACCGGCGGAGTGCGCACCCCCTCCGACTCGTTGGTGGGCCCGGTGGCCGACCAGGCGATCGCGGCGCTCCACTTCGACATGCTCTTCCTCGGTGTGCACGGCATATCGGTCGAGGCCGGCCTGTCGACACCGAACCTCGCGGAGGCCGAGACCAACCGCCGGCTCGTGCAGTCCGCACGACGGGTCGTGGTCGTCGCCGACCACACCAAGTGGGGGACGGTGGGCCTGAGTTCGTTCGCCGCGCTGGAACAGGTCGACACGCTGGTGACGGACGCGGGACTGCCGGCCGAGGCGCGGGCGGACATCTCCGAGCATGTACGGCTCGTGGTGGCGGGCGAACTCGCCGACGGGGCAGACATCTGACGGACCGCCAGCTATCGTGACGTCGCCCGCGCCGGTCAACTTGCCTTCTCCGCCAAGGGGGTTCGCGTCCATGGCCAACCGTCTCCGCCCCGTCGAGCTCGACTTCATCGACTCCGCTCCGGTGCGTCTGGTCTTCACGCGGGACATGTCCGCGACGCCGGACGCGGTCTTCCACGCCCTCAACGACGATGTGCCGGGGTGGGCCGAGTGGTTCTCGGCCGTGACCAGCGCGCGGTCGCTCGACGACGGATCCAGGCGCGACATCCGACTCAAGGGCGGCGGACACTTCCTGGAGACGGTGATCGCGGCGAAGGCGGCGGAGGTGTACGCCTACCGGATCGACGTCACCAATGCGCCGGGCGCGCGGGCGATGGCCGAGGAGTGGCGGCTGATCCCTGTCGGAGGCGGGACTCGGGTTCAGTGGACGTTCGCAGCGGACGGCACCGCGGTGTTCAAAGGGGTTGTGCGGGTGGCCCGGCCCGGGTTGGGGCGGGCGTTCAGGGAAGCGGTAACGGCTTTGGACCGGCGACTGGCCGGCTAGCGGATCCTCAGGAGTACGTCGTCTGCGGCAGCGTGGTGGCTGCTCGCGCCCGCGCGGCGGAGCCGCACATCGATACAGCCCCGCGCCCCTGGAAGTGACCAACTGGCCTTCATCTAGCCGAGTTTGGCCATACTCCCGTCGCCAACAGCGATGTGATCGCCTCGCTGTACGGCGTGATGTCCAGACCCTGTTCCGTCAGCCACGCGTCCGAGTAGTACTTGTCCAGGTAGCGGTCGCCCGGGTCGCACAACAGGGTTACGACACTGCCCTGTTGGTCGGTTGCGACCATCTCCGCGATGATTTTGAGGGCGCTCCACAGCCCGGTGCCGGTGGAGCCGCCCGCCTTGCGGCCGATGGCTTGTTCCAGTGCCCGTACGGCGGCGACGCTGGCCGCGTCCGGGACCTTCATCATGCGGTCGATGGCGCCGGGGACGAAGCTCGGTTCCATCCGGGGACGGCCGATGCCCTCGATACGGGAACCGCAGTCGCGGGTGACGTCCAAATCGCCGGTGGTCCAGCCCTCGAAGAAACAGGAGTTCTCCGGGTCGGCGACACAGACGCGGGTGTCGTGCTGCATGTAGTGGACGTAGCGCGCGAGGGTCGCCGAGGTGCCGCCGGTACCGGCCGTGGCGACGATCCACGCGGGCTCCGGGAAACGCTCCAACTCCAGTTGGCGGAAAATGGATTCGGCGATGTTGTTGTTGCCGCGCCAGTCCGTGGCCCGTTCCGCGTAGGTGAACTGGTCCATGTAGTGGCCGCCGGTCTCCACCGCGAGGGCGGCCGACTCCTCGTACATCTTGCGCGGGTCGTCCACGAAGTGACACCGCCCGCCGTGGAATTCGATCAGGCGGATCTTCTCAGCACTGGTCGTGCGCGGCATCACCGCGATGAAGGGGACCCCGATCAACTTGGCGAAGTACGCCTCGGAGACCGCCGTGGAACCGCTGGACGCCTCGATCACCGGGCAGGTGGGCCGGATCCAGCCATTGCAGAGGCCGTAGAGGAAGAGGGAGCGGGCCAGGCGGTGTTTGAGGCTGCCGGTCGGGTGGGTCGACTCGTCCTTCAGGTACAGGTCGATGCCCCAGCGCTCGGGGAGCGGGAAACGCAGCAGGTGGGTGTCCGCCGAGCGGTTGGCGTCGGCCTGGACCTTGCGGACGGCCTCTTTCAGCCAGCTCCGGTAGGCGGCGTCACTGCGGTCGACGTCGAGGGTGGCGCCGGTCAGGGCCGGTGGGGTGGTGCTCACGGCGGGGCTCCTTAGGCATTGCGCCGACGGCGTCTCGCGCGGCCGACATCTCGATCATAGGCACCTTCCGCACGCTTCTCACCTGCATAAACACTCCTTTGGGCGGCTCAAAGGCGAGCCTGGGGCGGGGCTACGGCGGGCTGGTGAGGGGCGTGCGGCATGGGCTGGTGA
>NZ_JAENRY010000315.1 GCF_016612545.1 Streptomyces sp. MBT65
ACCCAGCGCGAACCCCCCGCCCAACCGCCGCGCCACCAGCACATACAACAAGATCACCGGCGTCGAATAGACAACGGAGAACGCGGCCAACTGCCCGTACGCCACCATCCCCCGATTCCCGAAGAACTCGTTGATGCTCACGCTCGCCGGCATCTGGTCCGGCGAGAGCAGCAGCATGAACGGGACGAAGAAGTTCCCCCACATCATCACGAACGAGAAGACGGTCACCACCGCCACCCCCGGCCCCATCAGCGGCAGAACGATCCGCATGAGCGACTGGAGCGACGACGCCCCGTCGGTCCACGCCGCCTCCTCCAGTTCCTTCGGTACGCCGTCCATGAAGTTCTTCATCAGCCAGATGGCGAAGGGGAGTTGGGACGCGGCGAAGAAGAAGATCGTGCCCTGCATGGTGTCGATGAGATTCACCTGCACGAACAACGCGTACACCGGCACCATGATCGCCGTGATCGGAAGGCTCGTCGCGAAGAGGATCGTCAGAAGGAAGGGGCGGTTCAGGCGGGAGCGGAAGCGGGACAGCGGGTACGCCGCCAGCGCCGAGCACACCACCGTCAGCAGCGTTCCGAAGCCGCACAGGATCAGGCTGTTGAGGAGGGGGGTGAAGGTGATGTCCGAGTTCAGGATCGCGTGGAAGTTGTCCAGGGTGAGGCCGTCAGGGGCCTTCACCTTGAGGTCCGCGTGGGCGTCGAGGGACGACAGGACCACCCACAGCAGCGGCAGCGCGAACGTCGCCGCGACCAGTAGCAGACCCGCGTCCGCCGCCAGGCGGCGGCTCTTGCGGCGGGAGGAGACGGTAAGTGCCATGGGTCAGACCTCCGTTCGCAGCAGACGCATGTAGATCACCGAGAAGAGCGAGCCGACCAGGAGCAGGAGCAGCGCGACCGCCGTGGCGTAGCCGATCATGCTGTTCTGGAAGGCCTGTTCGTACATGTAGAGGGGAAGGGTCTGGCTCTTGTCTCCCGGGCCGCCTCTCGTCATCACCCAGATCAGGCCGAAGACGGACAGGGTCTGGAGGGTGTTCAGCATCAGGTTCGTGCCGATCGAACGGCGGATCATCGGCAGCGTGATGTGCCACATACGGCGCCAGCCGCCCGCGCCGTCGACCTCGGCGGCTTCGGTGATCTCCTGGGGGATCTCGTCCAGGGCGGCCGAGTAGACCAGCATCGAGAAGGCCGTGCCCCGCCACACGTTCGCGAACGACACCGCGAGGATCGGGAGCGTGAACAGCCAGTTCTGGGACGGGAGATGGAGCCAGTCAAGGATGGCGTTCAGGGTGCCTTCGCGGCGGAAGAAGGCGTAGAGGAGGAAGCCGGCCACCACCTCCGGGAGGACCCAGGCCGTGATGACGATCGCGCCCGTGAGCGTGCGGACCGGTTTCGACGCGCGCTGCATGAGCGTGGCGAGCGCCAGACCGAGGGTGTTCTGGCCGACCAGCGACGACAACACCGTGAACACCAGTGTCAGCCATACCGCGTTGAGGAATTCCGCGTCCTTGAAGGCCGTACGGAAATTCTCGAAGCCTACGAAGGACGAGTGGGCCTGGCCGGTGAGTTGGAGGTCGGTGAAGGCGATGTAGGCGCAGTAGCCGATCGGGACGGCCAGGAAGAGGAGCAGGAGGATCAACGCGGGCGAGAGGGGGAGGAGTTGGGTGAGGACGCGGCGGAGGGTGCGGTGGTCGTTGCGGGGGTGTTGTCGCTGGTGCGCGGAGTGTCGGGGGACCGGGCCCGGGGCGGACTTCGTCGCGTCCGGGCCCGCCGCTTGCCGGGGTGCGGTGGTCACTTCTGGATGACCTGGTTGCCCGTGGCCGACTTGAGTTCGTCGTCGTACGAACTCGCCGCCTTGTCCACCGACATGTCACCCGTCGTCACGCCCTCCATCGCCTCCTGGATGGCGGTGGAGACCTTCGGGTACGCCGGGTAGGCGGGCCGGTAGTGCGTGCTCGCGACGAGGTCCGTGAAGAACTTGATGCCGGGCTGGGCGGTCGCGTAGGCGGGGTCGGCGGCGACGTCCTTCCGCACGGAGATACCGGAGTTGGCGATGTACCACTTCTCCGCGTTCGCCTTCGTCTGCATCGTCTTGACGAAGTCGAAGGCGAGATCGGGATTGCCGGCCTTGCTGGGGATGGCCCAGGTCCAGCCGCCGGACATGCTCACCTTGCCGGGCGCCTGGCCGTGCTGGGTCGGCATGTAGGCGAGCCCCAACTCCTGTGACCACTGCGGCCATTCGTGCCCGCTGCCCTTCAACCAGGCCTGCGGCAGCCACGATCCGTCGAGGGCGATGCCGAGTTTGCCCTTGGGGAGGAGTTCACCGGCCACGTACGTCTGGATGTTGGGGTCGAGCGCGTCGGACACGTCCGGGCCGAGCTTCTCCTTGTACACCGTGTGCACGAAGGAGAGCGCGTCCTTGAAACCCTGGGTGCCGGCGATCCACTTCTTCGACGACGTGTCGTAGAGCGGGTCCGTGGTGCCGTCGTTCGTCCCGTAGAGCAGCATCTCGAAGCCCTGCATGGTGGCGGCTTCGCCGGCGGGTTTGCCGGTGTAGACGTTGAGGGGGGTGACGTTCGGGACCTTCTGCTTGATGGTGCGGGCCGCGGCGAGGACGTCGTCCCAGGTCTTCGGCTGCCAATTCGCGGGCAGGCCCGCCTTCTTGAAGATCCCCTTGTCGAACCAGAGTCCGCGTGTGTCCGTCCCGTCCGGCACGCCGTACGTCTTCCCGTCCTCGGCCTTGGCGGCGGACTGCGCGGTGTCGACGAACTGGCTCCAGTCCGGCCACTTGGCGAGGTAGGGGTCGAGGGGCTTCAAGTACCCGGAGGTGATGTCGCTGTTGATGAGGAACGTGTCCTCGTAGACCAGGTCCGGGGCGGTCTTGGGGGAGCGGAGCATCTGCTGGAGCTTGGTGTAGTACTCCGAGTCCGGGGCCTTGATCGGGACGAGCTCGACCTTCTTGCCGGGGTACTGCTTCTCGAACTGCTTCTTGATGTCGGCGAGGTAGGTGTCCATCACCTTGATGGAGTTGTCCGTCGACTGCTTGAAGGAGATCTTGACGGTGTCGGGGCTGCTGCCGGAGCCGGTGCCGCAGGCGGTGAGGGTGGTTGCGGCGAGGGCGAGAGCAACTAGGGGTGTGAGAAGGGCAGTTCGGTGGGGGCGGGCGGCGGTGGGGCGCACGGGCAGGACCTCCTACGGCTCACTTCGTTGTGGCCTGGGCCTGGGGGGATGGCTGCCCGGTGAAGGTAAGTGGAGTGGTCTAGTCAGGTCAATGAGTCTGCGCGGGATTGGGAGAGAGCGGCTTCGGTGCGGGCGTTGGCTCGGGTGAAGGCGTCGGCCGACTGGAGGTAGTGGGTGCGGGCCTCGGTGGGGCGGGTGGCCTGCTGGTGGACGAGGGCCAGGTTGTAGAGAGTCTGGCCCGTCCCGTACCAGTCGTCGATCTCGCGGTAACCCTCCAGAGCCTTCTCGTATGCCTGAACCGCGTCCTCTGCCCGGCCCATGTCCCCCAGGGCGTTGCCGAGGTTGTTCCAGGCGATGGCCTCGCGGGGGCGGTCCCCGACGGTCTCGTACAGGTCGCGGGCCCGGTTGTGGGCGTCGATGGCCTCCTCCGCCCGGCCCGCCTTCCGTAGGGTGCTGCCGAGGTTGTTCCACGCGGTGGCTTCGCGGTGGCGGTTCCCCTCGGCCTGGCGGAGGTCGCGGGCGCGGGTGTGGGCATTGATCGCCTCCTCCACCTGGCCCCTCTGCTGCAGGGCGATGCCAAGGTTGTCCCACGCGGTTGCCTCGCCGCGACGGTCCTCGATGGCTTGGTACAGGTCGCGGGCGCGGGTGTGAGCGTCGATCGCCTCCTCCGTCCGGTCTGTATGCCGCAGGGCGATGCCGAGGCTGGTCCACGCGCTGGCCTCGTCCACTCGGCTACCGGTGTCATGGGCAGCTTCCCGCGCGATACTGCACACCGTGATCTTGTCGTCGAAAAGACGTCGCCAATCCAGATACTCCGCCAGACACTGCGACAGCCGCACTGCTGTCTTCGCGTACCGCTCCTCCCGCGCCCACTGCACCGCCGCCACCAACCCTGCCCGTTCGGAATCCAGCCATGCCAACGCTGCGGCCCGATCCCCAAACCGCTCCGGCACCGCCATCCCTGGCAGCCACAGCAACCGGTCATCCGCCGCGTCCGCCCACCGGTGGTAGAACTCCAACACCCGCTCCCGCGCAGCCTCCCCCTCCTCCCACAAGCTCGCATCCCCCTTGGCTACACCCGCCCCGAACGCCCGCACCAAGTCGTGCACCCGCCACCGCATGGCGAGAGCCGTCCCGTCGACGCGGCGAACCGGTGAGACGAGATGGGTAGCGGCCAGCTCCTCCAACAGGCAGAGCGCGGGTTCCAGTTCGAGGTCGACCAAGGCTGCGATCGCCTCCGCACCGGTCTCCGCCCCCGGAGCAAGGCACAACAACCGCAGCAACCGAGCCTGGTTGGGCGACAGTCGGCGATACGACGTCTCCAACACAGGGCGCAGCACAAGTGTCCGGCCGTACAGGTCTGCCCCGGGGCTGCCCTTGTCGAGTACGGCCGTCGGATCCCCGGCCTCCCTGATCTCGGTCACCAACGAAGCGATGTCACGGTGTCTGCGCATGCGCAACATGCCGGCCGCGATCTGGAGAGCCAGCGGCAAGTGCCCGCAAAGGTCGGCCAGTTCGCGTAGTGCGCCCGGCTCCCGCTCCGGGCGTTCGTCGCGCTCGTCGGTGTCGTACAGGGCACGGGTCACCAGGGCGACCGACTCCTCCGGGGCGAGCGTCTCCAGGTCGATGAGGCGCACAGGAAGGGCGTTGGGGCGGTCCCGGGACGTGACAAGTACCCGGTGGCGATCCGTGCCCGGCAACAACGGCACGTACTGCGACGGGTCCGACGCGTTGTCCAGGATCAGCAGCATCCGTTCCCGCCGCTCGGCAAGGAGCGCTCGGTACGCGTCGTACTGCCGTTCCGCCGTAGGAGGCAGATCCTGGCCCCGCACACCCAGCGCGTCGAGCAGCGCCAGTACCGCCTGATCGGCCGTGACCGGGTCGTCGTCGTAACCGCGCAGGTCCACGAAGAGCGACCCGCCGGGGAACCAGCCCCGCGCGCGGACCTGGTGCGCCGCCTCCACGGCCAGCGCGGTCTTGCCGATGCCTCCCATGCCGGTGACGGCGAAGATGAGCAGCGGGAGGGTGTTCGTGTCGTCCGTGCCGGGTGCCAAGTGCGGGAGCAGACGGTTCAGTTCGGCCGAGCGCCCGATGAAACCGAGCGGTCGTTGCGGCAGGGTCGCGCTCGCCTTGGGAACCGGCCCGTGAGTGGTACCCCTACCCCCGCCCGTCGACCCGCTTCCCGACGACGGGCCCGTTGAAGGTCCCACCCCGGAAGTCGATGTGATCTCCGCCGTACGTTGTTGTTCCGCCGCCACCCCGATGGGGCTCCTCCTCGGCGCCGCCGGAACCCTCGCGCGGCCGGTGCTTGCGCAGCAGCGCCACCGTCACCAACGCCGCCTGCTCAGCCGCCCGTTGCTGGGAGCCCGAGGCGTCGGCCTTGTGCTTGGCCGCGTCGGCTCGGTCGCTGATGCCCCGGACGACCAAGGCATTCAACTGACCGTTCAGATGGGCCGCTTGGAGCGCCCCGAACCCCTCCATCTCGATCGCACCGGCGTCGTTGTAGTTGCTGCGGATGAACCGGGCGATCTCGGACTCGGCGTCCGCCAACACCACATCGCCCGTAGCGATCGGCATGAAGTGCGCCCGTACGTCGGCCATGTCCCGTACCGCGGAACGGGCCGCCTGTTCGAGCGCGTGCGAGCCCGGCAGGGCCTTCGGCCGGACCCGGAATCCCCCGGGTTCCCGCTTCCCGCCGTAGATCTCGTACACCTGCGTCCCCACGACGACATCACCCAACCCGATGTCGTCCTTCAGGCTCCCGGCGACACCCACGAACAACACGGCTTCCGGATGCAGCCAGTTGATGAGTTGGGAGGTGAGCGCGGCGGCCCGGTCGGCGCCTACGCCCAGTTCGCTGAGGGCAACATGCCAAGGGGTGCCGGGGAGTTGACCCCGTTCGACTCGGGTTCCGTCGCGGTGGACGAGTTCCTCTCGCTCCTCGACGTACGCGCGAACGGCGGCGTATTCGAGGGGGAGTGCGGTCAGGACGAGGACTGTGGGCTGCGGCTCCGGCACACTCATAAGGTACTGCGGGGGAAGGGAATCGAGTGCCGGAACAGGACGTAACGGTCGGGCAGTTGCTGCTCGCCGAGTACCAGAGCATCAAGGACGAGCAGAAGGCGCGGATCGGGTTCCGGGACAACCTGCTCTACGTCACCTTGGGCGTCGTGGCCGCCGTCATCGCCGCCGCCGCGCAGGCCAAGCAGGCGTCGATGCTGCTGGCGTTGCCGCCGGTGTGTGTCGTGCTCGGGTGGACGTACCTCGTGAACGACCAGAAGATCTCGGCGATCGGGGCGTACGTCCGCGATCAACTCGGGCCGCGGCTTGCGGTGTTGGCCCAACCGGGCGGTGGGTTCGAGGCGTTCGGGTGGGAGACCGCGCACCGGGGGGACCGGCGGCGCGGGTCCCGGAAGGCGGTTCAGGTCGTGGTGGACCTGACGGCGTTCTGCGCGGTGCCGTTGGCCGCGTTGGTGGTGTTCTGGGTGGATGCGGGGAGCGGGTTGCTTCTTGCCATCTCCGGGTTGGAGGCGGTCGCCGTGGCGGGGCTGGCCTGGCAGGTCGTCTGGTACGCGAAGGCCGCGTGAACTCCCGTCCCAGCCTCTACCGTTGACCCCCTGGGGGCGGGCGGCGCGAGCCTGGTACGGAACGGTGGGAACGGCGGGACAAGTGCATGAAAGCTGCGCTGGTGGAGGCCTTGTCGGCGGGGGCCGGTGGGGACGCGGGGCGTCGTGCGGTGGTGGAGCTTGCGCGGAAGGTGGGGCTCGACGGCGGGGCGTCCGGGCGTGAGATTGCCGAGGCGGCGAATGATCCCGCTTGGCGTGATGCCGTACGGGAGTGGGGGGAGGCGCTGGCTGAGCTGCTCTCCGCTGATCCGGGTGGTGTGGCCGGTGCGGTTGCGCGAGCCATGGGGACTGGGGCCGCGGCTTCTTGGTACGACGGGGATCATGCGGACTTCCGGGGTGGGGTGTTTCTGCGGGAGGTCGTTGGCGTACAGGTCGTGATTCAGGGGGGTGGGGCCGCTGTGCCCGAGGCGTTGGCCGGGTTGCCGCCGAGGCCGGGGGGATTCAGCGGGCGGGAGGCGGAGACGGCGGCGTTGTTGCGGGCGTTGGATCCGGCCGGGGAGTCGGGGGAGATGCCGGCGGTTCTTGTGGCCGCTGTGTCCGGACTCGGTGGGATTGGGAAGACCGCGCTGGCTGTCGAGACCGCGTATCTGGCGTGTGCGCGGGGGTGGTTTCCGGGTGGGGTGCTGTTCATTGACCTGCATGGGTACGACCAGGAGCCGGTGACCTCCGACCGGGCGCTTCAGGCTTTGTTGCGGGCTCTTGGCATTCCGCCGGAGCACATTCCCGCTACGGCTGACGAGCGGGTCGCGCTCTACCGTTCGGCGCTGGCGGGGCGTGCGCGGGAGCGGGGTGCGGTGCTTGTCCTGGCTGACAATGCTTCGTCGCCGGATCAGATGCGGCCGTTGTTGCCGGGGGATGGACGGCATCGGGTGCTGGTCACGTCCCGGGATCGGTTGGCTCAACTGGGGGTGCGGCTGGTGCCGTTGGACCAGCTCACGGCGGCGGAGGCGTACGAACTTCTCGATCGGGCGTTGCGGATCGCCGACCCGGACGACACGCGGGTGATCGATGACCCCGATGGAGTTGAGCAACTCGCCTTGCTGTGCGGGCATTTGCCGCTCGCGTTGCAGATCGCCGCCGCGTTGCTGGCGGAGGACTCGGGCAAGCCGGTCACCGAACTCGTCGCGGAACTGGGTGAGTCACGTGATCGTCTCGCTCATCTTGACGACGGTGAACGGAGCGTTCGTGCCGCCTTTGAACTCTCCTATCGTCGGTTGCCGCCCGAGCAGGCTCGGTTGTTGCGGCTGCTCGCCCTTGCTCCGGGGCCGGAGGTGAGTGACGAGGTCGTTGCCGCGCTGGTCGGGGCCGAGATGCCTCCGGGGCGGGAGTTGAGGGCGTTGGCCCGTGCGCATCTCGTTGAGCGGGGGAGTGGGCGCGGGTGGTGGCGGGTGCATGACCTTGTGCGGGCATTCGGGGTGAGGGTGGTGGCCGGGGATGCCGGGTTGCGGGAGGAGGGGGATGCGGCGCGGGAGCGGGTGTTGGCGTTCTACTACCGGTGGGCGGATGCGGCTGATGACCGGTTGCGGTGGCTGCCGGGGATGGTGGAGCCGGAGCAGTTTGCGGACCAGGCGGGGGCGTTGGCGTGGTTTGACGGGGAGCGGGCGGGGTTGGTGGCGGCGGTGCAGTGGGCACGGGACGAGCAGCTCGCGACCAGGGCTGTATTGCTGTCCTGGACTCTGGCGATATACCTGAACTGGCGGCGGTATTTCGATGACTTGATCGCAGTCGCAAAGGTCGCAAGAGTGGCCGCCCACAACGCCGAGGACAGTCTCAGCGAGGGCACCGCATGGAACAGCCTCGGCATCGCTCTGCGGCAGGCCGGTCGGGCACAAGAAGCCATCGACGCTCACACCCACGCACGTGACCTGTTCCAGGTCCTCGGGAACCGCGAGGACGAGGCCAGCGCGTGGAACAACCTCGGTAGCGCTTTACGGGAGGCGGGCCGGGTGGAGGAGGCGGTCGACGCTCACACCCACGCACGTGACCTGTTCCAGGTCCTCGGGAACCGCAACGACGAGGCTGGCGCATGGAACAACCTCGGTAACGCTCTGCTTGAGGCGGGCCGGATGGAGGAGTCGATCGAGGCGTACGACAGGGCCTCCGAGATCTTCCGGGAATTCGAGGACTGGTTCAGCGAGGGTCTGTCTCTCTACAACCTGGCCCTCGTCTATGAGGACGCACACCACCACGCCGAAGCCCGTACCGCCTATCTACAGTCCGCCGACGCTTTCACCCGAGCCAACGCCCCGACCGAAGCCGCCGAATCCCGCACCCTCGCCGCAGAACTCGAACCCGACCCCCCACTCACCCCTTAACCCACCGATACTGCAGCTCAGGCCGCCCCACAGTCCCGTACTGCGGACTCCGCGCCGCCCTCCCCGCCTCCACCAAATGCTCCAAATACCGCCTGGCAGTAATCCGAGAAATCCCCACAGCCACCGCCACCCCCGCCGCAGTAAGCCCCTCCCCACAATCCCGCAGCGCGACCGTCACCCGCTCCAACGTCGGCGCACTCAACCCCTTCGGCAGCGCCGCAGGCGACGGCGCCCGCAAGGCAGCCAACGCCCGGTCCACCTCGTCCTGACCGCTCGCCTCACCCGCCGCCGCATGGAACTCGGCATACCGCACCAGCCGATCCCGCAGCGTGGCGAAAGTGAACGGCTTCAGCACGTACTGCACGACCCCCAGCGACACCCCCTCCCGCACGACGGCCAGATCCCGCGCCGAGGTCACCGCGATGACGTCCGCGTGATAGCCGGCCGCCCGCAAGGACCGAGCCAGTTGCAGCCCATGCGCGTCCGGCAGATGCAGATCCAGCAGCAACAGGTCCACCTGCGTACGCTCCAGCGCCCGCCGAGCCTCCGCCCCGGTATGCGCCTTGCCCACCGCCACGAACCCCGGCACCCGGCCTACGTACATCACGTGCGCGTCGGCGGCGACGGGATCGTCCTCGACGATGAGGACACGGATCGGCTCGGCCGTAGTCATGAGGTACCACCTTCGGAAACAGAACCCTGAAACGAGGCCCGAGCACGACCCGCACCCGCACCCGAATCCGCACCTGCACCCGAATCCGGACCCGCCCCCGAATCCGGACCCATCCCCACCC
>NZ_JAENRY010000316.1 GCF_016612545.1 Streptomyces sp. MBT65
CCCTCCACCCACACCCCTGACCCCTGTCACACCCGCCCGGTACCGTCGACCCATGTCCACCCAGCCGGCACATCGAGGGAATCCCACCGGTGAGCGCACCCTCGCCGTCCTCGAAGGCGTCCTGGAGCGGATCACCTACGCCAACGAGGAGAACGGCTACACGGTCGCCCGCGTCGACACCGGCCGCGGCGGGGGAGACCTGCTGACCGTCGTCGGCGCGCTTCTCGGTGCCCAGGCCGGCGAATCCCTTCGTATGGAGGGCCGTTGGGGCTCGCACCCCCAGTACGGCAAGCAGTTCACCGTGGAGAACTACACGACGGTCCTCCCTGCCACCATCCAGGGCATTCGCCGCTACCTCGGCTCCGGTCTCGTCAAGGGCATCGGCCCCGTCTTCGCCGACCGCATCACGCAGCACTTCGGCGTGGACACGCTCCAGATCATCGAGGAGGAGCCCAAGCGGCTGATCGAGGTTCCGGGGCTCGGGCCCAAGCGGACCAAGAAGATCGCCGAGGCCTGGGAGGAGCAGAAGGCGATCAAGGAGGTCATGCTCTTCCTCCAGACCGTCGAGGTGTCCACGTCCATCGCCGTGCGGATCTACAAGAAGTACGGCGACGCCTCCATCTCCGTCGTCAAGAACCAGCCGTACCGCCTCGCCTCCGACGTCTGGGGCATCGGCTTCCTCACCGCCGACAAGATCGCCCAGTCCGTCGGGATTCCCCATGACAGTCCGGAGCGCGTCAACGCGGGCCTCCAGTACGCCCTCTCCCAGGCCACCGACCAGGGCAACTGTTATCTGCCGGAAGAACGTCTGATCGCCGACGCGGTCAAACTCCTCCAGGTCGACACCGGACTCGTCATCGAGTGCCTCGCCGAACTCGCCCTCCCGGACGAGGAGTCGGGGGGCGACCCCGGTGTCGTACGGGAGAAGGTTCCCGGGCCCGACGGGGACTCGGAAGCCGTCACCGCCGTCTACCTCGTCCCCTTCCACCGCGCCGAACTCTCCCTCGCCGCCCAGCTCCGCCGCCTCCTGCACACGACCGCGGACCGTATGCCCGGCTTCCACGACGTGGCCTGGGACAAGGCGCTGGGCTGGTTGAAGGGGAAGACGGGCGTGGAGCTCGCACCCGAGCAGGAGGCCGCCGTCCGGCTCGCGTTGACCAAGAAGGTCGCCGTCCTCACCGGTGGGCCCGGCTGCGGCAAGTCGTTCACCGTCCGCTCGATCGTCGAACTCGCCCGCGCCAAGAAGGCCAAGGTCGTCCTCGCCGCCCCAACCGGCCGTGCCGCCAAGCGACTTGCCGAACTCACCGGCGCCGACGCCTCAACTGTCCATCGCCTGCTCGAACTCAAGCCCGGGGGCGATGCCGCCTACGACAAGGACCGGCCCCTGGACGCGGACCTCGTCGTGGTCGACGAGGCGTCCATGCTCGACCTCCTCCTCGCCAACAAGCTCGTCAAGGCCGTGCCCCCGGGGGCACACCTCCTCTTCGTCGGTGACGTCGACCAGCTCCCCAGCGTCGGCGCCGGCGAAGTGCTGCGGGACATGCTGGCCGAAGGCGGTCCGATCCCCGCCGTACGCCTCACGCGCGTGTTCCGTCAGGCCCAGCAGTCCGGCGTGATCACCAACGCGCACCGGATCAACTCCGGCCAACACCCCGTCACCGACGGCATGAAGGACTTCTTCCTCTTCGTCGAGGACGACACGGAGGAGGTCGGCCGGCTCACCGTGGACGTGGTGGCGCGCCGGATTCCGGCCAAGTTCGGGCTCGACCCGCGCCGGGACGTACAGGTGCTCGCGCCCATGCACCGGGGACCGGCGGGCGCGGGCAACCTCAACGGGCTGTTGCAGCAGGCGATCACGCCCGGTCGGCCCGACGTCCCTGAGAAGCGGTTCGGCGGGCGGGTCTTCCGCGTCGGCGACAAGGTCACCCAGATCCGCAACAACTACGAGAAGGGCGAGAACGGCGTCTTCAACGGCACGGTCGGCGTCGTCACCTCACTCGACCCGGTGGACCAGCGCCTCACCGTGCTGACGGACGAGGACGAGGAAGTGCCGTACGAATTCGATGAACTGGACGAGTTGGCGCACGCGTATGCGGTCACCATCCACCGCTCGCAGGGGAGTGAGTATCCGGCCGTCGTGATCCCGGTCACCACGAGCGCGTGGACGATGCTCCAGCGGAACCTGTTGTATACGGCCGTCACCCGGGCCAAACAGCTGGTCGTGCTGGTCGGATCGCGCAAGGCGATCGGCCAGGCCGTGCGCACGGTGTCGGCGGGGCGGCGCTGCACGGCACTGGACTTCCGACTGACCGTAAAAAATGATCGATCAAATGAGTCGTGAAGGTCACACAGCACTTCCAGTTGTCGGGGTGGAGGGGGCAGGATGAGGAGGTTGGCGGCACTCAGTGCCGCCAATAGGCCCAATGGTCGACCCCGAGTGCACTCTCCTGCGCCAAATGGGGGATGGTAGAGACAGTCAGGGCAACCTCGAAGAAGAGGCACAACGTCGGTGAGGGATGACGTGAGCGACAACTCTGTAGTACTGCGGTTCGGCGACGGCGAGTACACCTACCCGGTGATCGACAGCACCGTCGGCGACAAGGGCTTCGACATCGGGAAGCTCCGTGCTCAGACCGGTCTGGTGACGCTGGACAGCGGTTATGGGAACACCGCCGCCTATAAATCCGCCATCACCTACCTCGACGGTGAGGAGGGCATCCTCCGGTACCGCGGCTACCCGATCGAGCAGCTGGCCGAGCGCTCCACGTTCGTCGAGGTCGCCTATCTGCTGATCAACGGCGAGCTGCCGACCGTCGACGAGCTCACCGTGTTCAAGAACGACATCACGCAGCACACCCTGCTGCACGAGGACGTCAAGAACTTCTACAAGGGCTTCCCGCGCGACGCCCACCCGATGGCGATGCTGTCGTCGGTCGTCTCGGCGCTGTCCACCTTCTACCAGGACAGCCACAACCCGTTCGACGAGAAGCAGCGCAACCTCTCCACGATCCGGCTGCTCGCGAAGCTTCCGACGATCGCGGCGTACGCGTACAAGAAGTCGATCGGTCACCCGTTCGTCTACCCGCGCAACGACCTCGGCTACGTCGAGAACTTCCTGCGCATGACCTTCTCGGTCCCCGCGCAGGAGTACGACCTCGACCCGGTCGTCGTCTCCGCGCTCGACAAGCTGCTGATCCTGCACGCGGACCACGAGCAGAACTGTTCGACCTCCACGGTCCGCCTCGTCGGCTCCTCGCAGGCCAACATGTTCGCCTCGATCTCGGCGGGCATCAACGCGCTGTGGGGCCCGCTGCACGGCGGCGCCAACCAGTCGGTCCTGGAGATGCTGGAAGGCATCCAGGCCAACGGCGGCGATGTCGACTCCTTCATCCGCAAGGTGAAGAACAAGGAGGACGGCGTCCGCCTGATGGGCTTCGGCCACCGGGTGTACAAGTCCTTCGACCCGCGCGCCAAGATCATCAAGGCGGCGGCGCACGACGTCCTCTCGGCCCTCGGCAAGTCCGACGAGCTGCTGGACATCGCGCTGAAGCTCGAGGAGCACGCGCTGTCGGACGACTACTTCGTCTCGCGCAACCTCTACCCGAACGTCGACTTCTACACCGGCCTGATCTACCGGGCCATGGGCTTCCCGACCGAGATGTTCACGGTCCTGTTCGCCCTGGGCCGTCTGCCGGGCTGGATCGCCCAGTGGCACGAGATGATCAAGGAGCCCGGATCGCGCATCGGCCGCCCGCGCCAGATCTACACGGGTGTCGTCGAGCGGGACTTCGTGCCGGTCGAGGGTCGCTGAAGCGAACAGCTCCGCTGGGTCCGTTGTGTGTTTGGCGCGGGCCCGGTGGGGGCTGCTCGCGCCCACGCGGCGGAGCCGTACAGGTCACAGCCCCGCGCCCCTAAAAGCCAAAAACACCCAGTGCTGCAGCAAGCGCCCCTTTGACTCCCTCGCCCTCATCCGGCGAGTGAGCCGAAGGGGCGCGCCTGTGTCGAGAGGGCATGGGGGCCGCCCCTCCCGCTCGAGCGAAGCCGAGAGTGGGGGAGCGCGGAGGCGCGCAGCGCCGAGCACGGTGGGGCTCTCGACACAGGCTTTGGCGCCCCGGAGGCGAACCGAGCCTTAAAAAAAGGGGTGGGAAGAAGGCGCCCTGCCGACGGTCCCCCCACGGGCCGGCGTACAGGGCGCCTTCCCATGTCCCGGTGCGGATTCCCCCCACGGGATCCGGCCGGGCGTCTTTGAGAACCAGCGCCTGAAATCGCTGTACTGCGTACTGCCGAGGCCCGATCGAGCTGAGCCTCGTTGAGTAGAACGAGCAAAACTCCTCGTACTACCGGGTGGAGCCAGTGATGTGTGCGATCTGCCGGGACATCGCACGACGGGAGGGCCGCTCAAAGCTCCCCGGTGTACGTGTCCCGGCAACGCATCTCTGAGGAAGTCCCCCAAGACATCCTCAGATGCCAGTTCGCGCCCCCCAAGACGCTTGCTGACATCGTCAACTTAGACCTTCGAACCCCTTCGATGGTTACGTTCACATCACTGTGATCTGCGTCTCTTGCATATGTCCGTTAGGTGCGCAAGAGCCCCGATGTCGTGGTCGGGACCCCAGCGTAAGGATGATGCGCGAGCCTTGTGAAGAGCTTATGTGAGGCCGTCGTCGGTCTCTAGAGGGACTCTTACTTCAGGTTCCCGTAACTCCCGGTAACTTTGCGGAACTTCAGCGAAATGTCCTGAGTCGCAGGCTGTTGGACACCACGAACACCGACGAAAAGGCCATCGCGGCCCCCGCGATCATGGGATTCAGCATGCCCGCGGCGGCGAGCGGCAGTGCCGCCACGTTGTATCCAAAAGCCCACACGAGATTGCCCTTGATGGTGGTCAGTGTCCGCCGGGACAGCCGGATCGCGTCCGCGGCCACCCGCAGATCGCCGCGCACGAGGGTCAGATCGCTCGCCTCGATCGCCGCGTCCGTCCCGGTGCCCATCGCGAGCCCCAGGTCGGCGGTGGCGAGCGCTGCCGCGTCGTTCACGCCGTCGCCGACCATGGCGACGGTCCGCCCCTCGGCCTGGAGCCGTCGTACGACGGCGACCTTGTCCTCGGGAAGCACCTCGGCGATGACGTCCCCGGGGGCGATCCCGACGGCGGCGGCCACGGTTTCGGCCACCGCGCGGTTGTCGCCGGTCAGCAGCATCGGGGTGAGCCCGAGGGCCCGCAGCTCCCGTACGGCCTCGGCGCTGGTCTCCTTGACCGCGTCGGCGACCGCGAGGACCCCGCGCGCCGCTCCGTCCCAGCCGACCACCACGGCCGTACGTCCGCCGCTCTCGGCCTCGGACCTGGCGCGGGCCAACTCCTCCGGAAGCTCGTCGAAGAGGCGCCCCACGGCCACCTCACGGCCCTCCACGCGCCCGCGTACGCCACGGCCGGGCACGTTCTCGAAGTGCTCGGCCGACGGCAGCGGGCCCACCCGCTCCTCCGCGCCCGCCGCCAGGGCCCGTGCGACGGGGTGCTCGGAGGCGTGCTCCAGGGCGCCCGCGAGCCGCAGCAGCTCCCGCTCGTCGGTGCCTTCGGCGACGTAGACCTCCTGGAGGGTCATGCGGCCGGTGGTGATCGTGCCCGTCTTGTCGAGGACGACCGTGTCGACGCGGCGGGTGGACTCCAGGACCTCGGGGCCCTTGATCAGGATGCCCAGCTGGGCACCGCGGCCGGTGCCGACCATGAGGGCGGTCGGGGTGGCCAGGCCCAGCGCGCACGGGCAGGCGATGATCAGCACGGCGACAGCCGCGGTGAACGCGGCGGCCACATCGCCGGTGACCGCGAGCCACACCCCGAAGGTGGCGACCGCGATCAGCAGCACCACCGGCACGAAGACCCCGGAGATCCGGTCCGCGAGCCGCTGCACCTCGGCCTTGCCGTTCTGCGCGTCCTCCACCAGCCGCGCCATACGCGCGAGTTGGGTGTCCGAACCGACCCGGCTCGCTTCTACGACCAGACGCCCGCCGGCGTTCACGGTCGCGCCGGTGACGGTGTCACCCGGTGCCACGTCCACCGGCACCGACTCGCCGGTCAGCATCGACGCGTTGACCGCAGAGACGCCCTCGACGACGGTGCCGTCGGTCGCGATTTTCTCCCCGGGCCGTACGACGAAACGGTCCCCGACCGCCAACTCGGTCACGGGGAGCCGTACTTCACGACCGTCCCGCAGTACGGCCACGTCCTTGGCGCCGAGTTGCATGAGCGCGCGCAGGGCCGCTCCCGCGCGGCGCTTGGAGCGGGCTTCCAGATAACGGCCCAGCAGGATCAACGCGACGACTCCGGCGGCCACTTCGAGGTAGATCGTCGAGGCGCCGTCCGTGCGCGAGACGGTGAGGCGGAACTCGTCGTGCATGCCGGCCATGCCCGCGTCGCCCCAGAACAGCGCCCACAGCGACCAGCCGAACGCGGCCAGCGTGCCGACCGAGACGAGGGTGTCCATGGTGGCCGCGCCGTGCCGGGCGTTGGTGAACGCGGCCCGGTGGAACGGGAGTCCGCCCCAGACGACGACCGGCGCGGCGAGGGTGAGCGCGAGCCACTGCCAGTTGTCGAACTGGAGGGCCGGGATCATCGACAGCAGCACGACGGGCAGCGCGAGGACGGCCGAGACGGTCAACCGCTCGCGCAGGGAGGCGAGTTCGGGATCGTCGTCGCGGGGCGGTGTCTCCGGCTCCGGGGGTGCGGGTTCCTCGGCGGTGTACCCGGTCTTCTCCACGGTCGCGATCAGATCGGCGACCTGGATGCCCGCGGGGTAGCTGACCTTCGCCTTCTCCGTCGCGTAGTTGACGGTGGCGCTGACGCCGTCCATGCGGTTGAGCTTCTTCTCGACGCGGGCCGCGCAGGAGGCGCAGGTCATCCCGCCGATGAGCAGCTCGACCTCGGCCGCTTCGGGGGCCGGGGCTATGGGTGTCCCTGTGGTGGTGCCGGTCGCGGTGGTGCTGGTCATGTCCGGACTCCAGACATCGGACCGGACCGCACGGAGCCAGTATCAGCTGGTCGGCACGGCCCGGTCGGAGAGAACAGAAGTGTGATGCCGGTGCTGATTCAGGCCTGGCCGACGAGCTCGAAGCCCGCCTCGTCGACGGCCGCGCGGACGGCCTCGTCGGTGAGCGGGGCGGTGGAGACGACGGTGACCTCGCCGGTCGACGCGACGGCCTTCACCGAGGTGACGCCGGGCAGCCCGGAGATCTCGCCGGAGACGGAGCCCTCGCAGTGCCCGCAGCTCATCCCGCTCACCTTGTAGACGGTGGTGACGGAACCCTGGGTGTCGGTCTGGGCGGTCATGTCGTTCTCCTCGTGGAGGCGTGGGGAGGCCTAAGGGGTCGGAGTGGCCCACGGTGGCTCACTCTGCCCTCAGAGTATACCCCTAGGGGGTATTTCTCCAAGAGGGGTCGCGGCGGGCCAGCGACCGCACCCAGCCGATGCCGAGCAGGGCCACGAGCACCATTCCGCCCACCGAGAACATCGTGAAGAGGTGCTCCTGCTGGTCGGTCGGCCGCGGGATGTACCCCTGGGCGAACAACCGCCTGTCCAGGCCCGTTCCCGACAGCCGGGCGACCAGCCAGATGGCGATGCCGTGCGTCGAGTCCCACAGGGCGTGCAGCAACGAGACGCCGAGATATGTGCCGACGACCGGCCCGGTGAAACGGAAGCGCCCGTTCAACTGCCGGTAGGAGAGCAGGGCGGCACCCGCGACCGCCGTCCACAGGCCGTGCCCGAAGGGGGCGAGGACCCCGCGCAGGATCTCGGTCTCCAGGAGGGCGCGCAGATCGATGCCCTTGGCGGAGACGGCCGCGTTGAAGGCGTAACCGGCGCTCTCCAGGGCGGCGAAACCGAAGCCGACCGTCGCGCCCAGCACCAGTCCCGCGCGGATCCCGTGCAGCCTCGGCTGCCGGCGCAGCACGAACATCAGTGCCCCGAGCTTCACGGCCTCCTCGATGAGTCCGACGCCGACGAACATCCACAAGGAGGGGTGCAACAGGTAGTACTCCATCACCGAGGCGCCCAGCACCCCGAGCGTGCCCCCGGTCAGGAAGCAGCCCAGGATCACGCTGACGCCCAGGTCGCGCCCGTGCCGCTCGTACGCCCACAGGACGAAGGTCACCGGCACCAGGAAGCTGCCGAGCAGGATCAGGGTCGGCAGCAGCGTGGTGTTCTTCGTCGCGTACGTGACCAGCGCGGTCAGCACCCACAGCGCCAGCCCGCCGCCCAGGCACTGCTTCCACAGGCCGGTGCGGATCTGGGGGTACGTCGGCGGCGGCTGCTGCGGCCCGGGGATACGGGCCCGGGGCGCGCCGGGCGGCGGAGAGTAGGTCACGGCAAATCCCCTCGTACTCCTACAGGGCAGATTTACCGGCACTTTATGGTAGGTAAGCGGCACACCGCAGTCCGGGACGGCCGTCCTGGCCATGGCCGTCGGCGTCCGGGTGACCGGCGGGCCCTATGGGGTGAGGCTGGGGGTGAGGGGGGCGGAGCCGTGGT